>DASZFV010000305.1:0-6073 GCA_035939455.1 Polyangia bacterium | reverse complement strand
CCGCTCGCGCAGCGGCTGCACGCCCCCATCGGGCTCGCCCTCGGCGCCGAGACGCCCGACGAGGTCGCGCTCGCGATCGTCGCGGAGATCCAAGCCGTCGTCGCGGGCGAGGTCGTCGGTCACCTGCGCGACCGCCCCGGGCGCATTCACGCGGCTCCCGCTGGGGAGCAACACCGCGAGGCGGCGGAGTAGCGCGTGTTGCCCGCGATCGGGTGCGCCGTCCTGGCCGCTGGCGCGTCGAGGCGCCTCGGACGCCCCAAGCAGCTCGTCCTCGTCGACGGCGTCCCGCTGATTCGCCACGTCGCGCTTGCGGCCGCGCGAGCGCGCTGCGCGCGCGTCGCGATCGTGCTGGGCGCGAACGCCGCCGACGTCGTGCCCGCGCTCGGGGGCCTCGACGTCGAACGCGTCGACAACCCTGACTGGGCGGAGGGAATGGCGGCGTCCGTGCGCGTCGCCGCCGCGTGGGCGGGCCGCCACGCGCTCGACGCTCTGCTCCTGGCCGTCGCCGACCAGCCGCGTCTCTCGTCGCTTCATCTCGACGCCTTGATCGCCGCCTCGAGCGACGGCGAACGAACCGCGGCATCCGCTTACGGCGGGCAGCTGGGCGTGCCGGCGCTCTTCCCGCGGAGCTGGTATCCGCGGCTCGCGCTCCTCCGCGGCGACGCTGGTGCGCGCCATCTCTTGCGCGCGTCCTGGGAGCTCGTCGCGGCCGTCGAGTGGCAGGCCGGCGCTCTCGACGTCGACCGGCCCGACGACCTCGGCGCTACCGGCGCGGGCGACCCGTGACGCCGACTGCGGCGAGCAACGCGAGTATCGACACGAGCCCGAGTCCCGACGGCTCGCCCGCTCCGCTCGCGCTGGCGCAGCCGCCCGACGCGCTGCCGCGACCCGCCGCGCCCGTGCCGCCGGCGCCCGCCGTCGCGGCGCCGGCCGCACCCGTCGTGCTGCCCGCGACGCCGGTCGCTCCGGCCTCGCCCGCGCCCGCGGCGCCCGTCGCCCCCGCGCCCGCGGCGCCCGTCGCCCCCGCGTCCAAGGCCCCCGTCGTGCCGCCGCCGCCCGCGGCGCCCGTCGCGTCAGCGCTGCCGTCCGCGCTCGCCGCGTCGAGCGGTGCGCCACCGTCCCCCGGGGTGGGCGCCCCGATCTGCGCGTCGGCGAGCGCGTCCGCCTCGGTGAAGTCGTCGAAGTAGATCGTGTCGGTGAAGTTCGCCACCGACCTGCGGTGGAGACCGGTCTGGAAGAAGAGGGTGTTCGCGTCGGCCGCCGTCTGGGTCTTGTAGTTGGTCACGACCTGCTGGCCATCGAACCAGACATCGATGATGCCCTTCGTCGGATCGGTCGACCAATGAACGTGCATGGCGACCTGGTGCCACTTCCCGATCGAGAAGTCGGCCATCCAGAGCTTGGTCGCGCCGAGGTTCCCGCGGCCGACGCCGAAGCCGATGGTCGTGCCGCCGCCCGTTTTGGGCTCGACCCAGAAGTCGTTCATGTTCACGTAGCTCGAGTTCGATTCCCAGAACGCGAACTCGTTCCTCACGCCGGCGTCGGCGGGCATCATGTAGTACCCGGACAGCCACGTGTCCTGATTCGCGCCAGAGAGTGTGCTGCGGTGCTGGATGTCGACGCGATCCTGGCCGCCACCGAAGGTGTCGTCGGGGTGCACGGTGATCTTGCACGCGAACTTTCCCGAGTGGACCTGCTCGCCAAGCACCTCGACGTTCTGGCGGGTGCCCTTCGTGGCATTTACGCCAGGACTCCACTCGGACAGATCGCCTTTCTCGAAGGTCGACGTCCAGACCACCGCGCCGCGGGCGGTCCCCGCGACAGAGAGCGGGCCGAACAGCGCCACCAGGACGGAGCACGAACGAACGAAGTTCCTCATCGACATTCCCGATGCGGGTGGCCGGGAAACGGCTCGCCGCGGCCGCGGTGCGAACGCCACAGCTCGATTGTACAGGCGATTCTCCCGATCCAGTGCCGCGAAGGCGCGGGGCCGGTTTCCGCCGGCGTGAACGACGCCAGGCGGCGAACGACGCTAGGCGGCAAACGCCGCGCGCCGCGCGACCGGTCGGCAGCGCGCTCGCTCTTGGCGCGTCAGGGCAGCGTGTGCGCGGCGCGCGCGAGGTCGCCGAGCTCCGATTCGCTGAGCGTCTTTTCGTCCGTGAAGGCCACCCCGACGACGGCCCGTACCTTGCCGGTCGCGTCATGGACGGGCAAGGCGACGCCCGCCCTCGCGTCGACGGCGCGCGCACCGGGCCGCACCTGACCGGTGGCGTCCGTCTTGATGTTGCAGGTCGAGATGGGCTCGTCGCGTTCAAGCGCGAGGCCGGCCATGCCCTTGCCGCGCGGGACGCGCTGCACGATCTGCTTCACGGGCTCGGGAATGCGCACGGCCGCCGCGAGCGTCAGCTCGTCGGGCGAGGTGAGCAGGTGCACCGTGCCGGCGATGCCGCCGCTGTCACGCACGAAGGTCTCGAGCCATGCCTGCGGATCTGCCGGGGAACCTATGCCGTCGCTCACGCGCGACAGCATAGCATCGGGTTTGGCGGCCGGCGGGAATGCGCTAAGGTTGGAGACCGCCCGGCCCGCCTGCGCGAGCCCCTGAAGTCGTCCGTGGGAACCCAAGCACAAACACCAGCGGCGAAGCGCGCGGCTCTCGCGTCCCTGCGGCCCACGCGCATCCAGCAGAGCTTCTCGGTGCCGTTCGCGTACGACGTGACGTTCACGCGCGACGCGCTCGTCCCTGACAACGGCGCTCTGCTCGAGGCCTTCACGCGCGGCGAATCGGAGCGCCGCCACCGCGTCCTGTCCATCGTTGACGCGGGGCTCGCGGCGGCGTGGCCCGAGCTGTCGGGCTGGCTGACGGCCTATTTCACGCGCCACGCCGGCCGCCTCGAGCTCGTCGCGCTGCCTGCGCCCGTCGTGGGCGGCGAGGCCGCGAAGAACGACCCGCCCGTCATCGATCGCCTGCACGCGCTCTTTCACGAGCACCACATGGACAGGCACTCTTTCGTCCTCGTGCTCGGCGGCGGCGCCGTGCAGGACGCTGCGGGCTTCGCGGCTGCCACGGCCCACCGCGGTCTGCGCGTGGTGCGCGTGCCCACGACCGTGCTCTCGCAGAACGACTCGGGCGTGGGTGTGAAGAACGGCGTCAACCGCTTCGGCGCGAAGAACTTCGTGGGGACGTTCGCGCCGCCGTTCGCCGTCGTCAACGACGCGCGCTTCCTCGAGCGCCTGCCGGCGCGCGATCGCATCGCGGGCCTGGCCGAGGCCGTCAAGGTCGCCGTCATCCGTGACCCGGCTTTCTTCGAAGCGATCGAGCGCGCGGCGGGAGCGCTCGCTGCCCTCGATCTCGACGCCACCGAGGAGGTTGTGCGGCGCTGCGCGGCCCTTCACCTGCGGCACATCGCGACGGGGGGCGATCCCTTCGAGCTCGGCAGCGCGCGCCCCCTCGACTTCGGACACTGGGCCGCGCACAAGCTCGAGTCGATGACGGCGCACGAGCTGCGCCACGGCGAGGCTGTCGCCGTCGGCATCGTGCTCGACACGCGCTATGCGTTCGAGGCGGGCCTGCTCGACGAAGCGGCCGCGGCGCGCATCCACCGCCTCGTGGGCCGCCTGGGACTTCCGCGCTGGCACGACGCGCTCGCCATCCGCGCGGCCGGCGGCCGGCTGGCCGTGCTGGACGGGCTCGACGAGTTCCGCGAGCACCTGGGCGGGGATCTCACCGTGACTCTCGTCAGCGGTATCGGACGATCTCTCGAGGTCCACGCCTTGGACGGCGCGCTCGTCGAGAAG
This sequence comes from Polyangia bacterium, assembly GCA_035939455.1. Taxonomy (GTDB): domain Bacteria; phylum Myxococcota_A; class Polyangia; order Fen-1088; family Fen-1088; genus DASZFV01. The sequence continues at coordinate 2,278 of DASZFV010000305.1, read as the reverse complement.
GTCATCGCCTGGATGCGCGGCGCCGCCGCGACGCCATGATCGTCGCGCGCGGCGGAGCCCTTTCGCCTCTCCACCTCTGCTACTGCACGAACATCCACGCGGGCGAGACGTGGGACGAGATCTTCGCGAACGTCGAGCTGCGCGTGCGCGCCGTCAAGGCGCGCGTGGCGCCCGACCGGCCCTTCGGCGTCGGGTTGCGTCTGTCGGCCTCGGCCGCCGACCGGCTCGCTGACCCCGGCGTCCTCGAGACGTTTCGCGACTACCTGCGCGAGGCCGGCCTCTACGTGTTCACGATCAACGGCTTCCCTTACGGCGCGTTCTCCGGCGGCGCCGTCAAGGAGCGCGTGTACCGCCCCGACTGGCTCGAGGACGAGCGACTCACCTACTCCGACCAGCTCGCGGGCATCCTCGCCGCGCTCGCTCCCCCGGGGGTCGAGGGCTCCGTGAGCACGGTGCCGGGCTGTTTCGGCGAGCGGGGACCGCTACGCGACGCGGCGCCACGGGTCGCCGAGCGCCTGCGCGCCCACGCCGAGCACCTGTGGCGGCTCCGCGAGCGTACGGGGCACGTCGTGACGCTCGCGCTCGAGCCCGAGCCCCACTGCATCCTCGAGACCTCGGCCGACGCCGTCACGTTCTTCGAGGAGTACGTCCTCGCGCGCGCGTCCGTCGCGGCGTTCGCGGCGATGACGGGGCTCGCGGTCGGGCACGCCGAGGACACGCTGCGCCGGCACCTCGGCGTGTGCCTCGACGCCTGCCACGCCGCCGTCGAGTTCGAGAGGCCCGACGAGGCCGTGGATCGCTTCGTCGCGGCGGGCGTCCGCATCCTCAAGGTCCAGGTGAGCGCCGGCCTGCGCGTCGTGCGCCCTGACGCCGCCGCGCGCGCGGCGCTCGAGAGCTTCGCCGAGGGCGTCTACCTGCACCAGGTCGTCGCGCGGAGCGGCCCGCACCTGCGCCGTTACCTCGACCTGCCGCAGGCGCTCGCCGACGCAGCGCGCGCGGGAACCGACGACGCCGTCCGCGGCGGCGACGAGTGGCGCGTGCACTTTCACGTGCCGGTCTTCTGCGCCGCGCTCGGGTCGTTCCAGAACACGCAAGCGTTCCTCGCGCCGCTGCTCGCGCGTCTCGGGCGCAGCGACGTTTGCCAACACCTGGAGGTCGAGACGTACACTTGGGACGTCTTGCCCGCCGAGCACCGCCAGGAGGCCGTCGAAGACGCCATCGCGCGCGAGCTCACGTGGACGATAGAGAAATTGAGCGCGCCTTGATGCCCGTGGCCACGGCGCTCAAGCTCGGCCGCGTCTCCAACCTCCCGACGGTCTGGACGAACGTCCTCGCGGGCGTGGCGCTGGCGGCGCTCGAGCCGACGTGGCGGACCGTCGTTCCCGTGGCCGCCGCGGTCTCGTTGCTCTACGTCGCGGGCATGTACCTGAACGACGCCTTCGATCGCGGCTGGGACGCCCAGCACCGGCCCGAGCGGCCCATCCCCGCGGGCGAAGTCGATGCGCGCACGGTGTTTCTCGCGGGCTTCGGCCTGATGGCGGCCGCGCTCGTGCTCCTCCTCGTCGCGACGAGCACGCGGGCGTTCGTCGCGGGGCTCGCGCTCGCCGGTTTGATTCTCCTCTACGACGTCACGCACAAAAAGACCCGGCTCGCGCCGCTCGTCATGGGCCTGTGTCGCGTCGCCGTGTACCTCGTCGCCGCCTGCGCGGCTGCGCCCCGCGTGGCGCCGCCGGTCTATGCGGGCGCGACGTTCTTGTTCTTCTATCTCGTGATGCTGTCGACGATCGCGCGCGAAGAGTCCACGAACCCCAAGCTGCCCCGCCTCGTGGCCCGGCTCATCGCGGGGATCTCCCTCGTCGACGGCGCGCAGCTCCTCGTGATCGGGCACCCGTGGCCCGCCCTCGCCTGCGTCGGCGCCTTCGTCCTCACGCTCGCCCTGCAAAAGCGCGTCGCGGGGACCTAACGAACGGGGACCTACTTAAGACGAAAAGACGTGCGCGAGCACGGCGTCCTTGACCTGGCGCGCGTCGACGGCATCGCCGGGCGGCAGGCGGGCCGGGTCGTTCGTGATGAAGAGCGGGCCCTCCGCGGCCGTATCCGGCAGGCGGCCGTGCGAGCCCTTGACGAGGGACGTGTCGAGCGGGATGACGTCGAGGAGAGCCCGGAAGCCCAGCTTGCGCCGCAGCAGCGTCGCCGCGATCTTGAGCTTGGGCAGCGCGAGCGCCGGGTCGAGGAACAGCTCGACGGGGTCGTAGCCGGGCTTGCGGTGGATGTCGAC
>DASZFV010000304.1:0-1653 GCA_035939455.1 Polyangia bacterium | reverse complement strand
GCGTCGTGCAGGGTTTGGACGGGCGGGAGGCCGCCGTGATGGCAGCACCCGCGCGCACCGACGGCGAGACGTCGGCGCTGGGACGTGGCGCCGAATGGAAGCGCGCCTAGAATGTCCCCCCGAGGAGAGTCCATGGCAGAGGCGAAGCGCGCGAAAGTCCGCAAGGCGGTGTTGCCCGTCGCAGGGCTCGGGACCCGGTTCCTGCCCGTCACGAAGGCCGTCCCCAAGGAGATGTTGCCCATCGTCGACGTGCCCTCGATCCAGCTCATCGTCGAGGAGTGCGTGGGCAGCGGCGTCGAGGAGATCATCCTCGTGACATCGCGCGGAAAATCGGCGCTCGAGGACCACTTCGACCGCGCGGGCGAGCTCGAGGCGCTGCTCGAGAAGAAGGGCAAGACGGCGGACCTCGCGCGCGCGCGCCGGCCCGCTGGGCTCGCGCGCATCATCTCGGTGCGACAAGCGGAGGCGCGCGGCCTGGGGCACGCCGTGCTGTGCGCGCGCGAGGCCGTGGGCGACGAGCCCTTCGCCGTCGTGCTGGGCGACGACTTGCTCGACGCGCGCGTGCCCGGCGTGCGCCAGCTCCTCGACGTGTACGAGCGCTGGGGCACGGGCGTCGTGGGGCTCAAGCAGGTGCCGCCGGGCCAGGAGCACCTCTACGGGATCGTCGAGGGCCAGAGCGTCGGCCCGCGCGAGTGGAAGCTCAGCAGGCTCGTCGAGAAGCCGGCCCCCGGGACGGCGCCTTCCCGGCTGGCGGCCATCGGCCGCTATGTCCTGCCCGCCGAGATCTTCGCGATCCTCGCCGAGACGCCGCCCGGCCGGGGCGGCGAGATCCAGCTCACCGACGGCCTCGCGACGCTGTGCGCGCGCCGCGGCCTGCACGGCTTCGAGGTCGAGGGCCAGCGCTTCGACGCCGGCGATCGCGCGGGCTACGTGCTCGCGCAGCTGCACTGGGCGCTCAAGCGCCCGGAGATCGCCGCGGAGGTTCGGGCGGGGGCGAGGCGAATCCTCGAAGAGCCGCCCGAGCCCGAATCGGGCGCTTGAGCGCCGCAGCGTCACCCGCGCTCCTCGAGGTGGCGGTGACGCTGCCCTTGCGCGGGACCTTCACCTACCGGGATCCGCGGCAGGGCGCCGCCGTCGTCGCCGTCGGGACTCAGGTCGTCGTCCCCTTCGGGCAGCGAACGGTGACCGGCTTCGTCGTCGGGCACGCGCCCGGCGCCGTCGCTGACGAGACCGCGCTCAAGGACATCGAGGAGGTCGTCGGCGGCGAGCCCGCCTTCGACGAGGCGATGATCTCGTTTTGCCGCTGGGTCGCTGACTACTATTACGCGCCCATCGGCGAGGTGCTGCGCGCGGCGCTGCCGCAGGGCGAGAAGGCCGAGGCCGTGCGCGCCGCACGCGTGACGGACCGTGGGCGCGCCGCCGTGGGCGGCCAGCGGTCGCTGCTGGGAGAAGAGAGCGGCGACCCATTGCTCGTCGCGCTCGTGACCGCCGGGGGCGAGCTCACCATCAGAGGCCTGGCGCGCGCCCTCGCGCGGGACCCGCGCGGGCGGCCGGGCGCGCCGGCGCGCGACGCGGGGAGACCGTCGCGCGCGTTGGCGCGCGTGCAGGCGCGGCTCGCGCGTCTCGCCGAGCAGGGGCTCGTCGAGGTCGGCG
>DASZFV010000303.1:0-6825 GCA_035939455.1 Polyangia bacterium | reverse complement strand
GACGGCGTCGTTCTCATCATCAAGGCCGGCGAAACGACGCGCGACTCCGCGATCCACGCCCGCCGCCAGCTGGTCTCGGCGAAGGCGCGCATCGTGGGTGTCATCGTCAACGCCATCGACTTCTCGAACCCGGCCTACGGGTACGAGTACTACTACCGGAACTACTACCGCTACGGATACACCTACGGCGGCGGTCCTGACCAGAAGGCGACGACGTAGCTGAAACGTCGGCGCTCAGGCGACCGGGCCCGGACGGTTCGCGGAGCGTCGCGTCGTCGCGGCCGTCTTCAGGCGCTCGAGCGCCTCGGCGAGGTGCTCGCAGAACAGATCGACCGCGATCTCGGTGTCCCGATCGATCTCGCTCCGGCCGTCGCGCCAACCGAGCTCGAGCGTCGCCTCGCTGCCTGGAAGGACGAAGCGAGACTCGAAGAGGTCCGTGGCGCCGGAGCCGGTGCCTTCGACCTCATGACTGAACTCAGGCGTGGGGCCCACGTGCAGGCGCGTCGCGCCGAAGACGACGGCGGCTTCCGCGACGATCACCCAGACCTCCTCGAGCGTCGCGACCAGGCGCAGGCGCGTTCCGAGGGGCCGCGCCGCTGCGCGCAGCGCCTTGTTCTTCCGGCGCTCGGAGGCCGAGTCGGAGATGCGATCGAAGCGCATGTAACCGAGCGCCCGCAACGCCACGACGGCGATCGCGCTGAGCGCGAGCAGCAGAAAAGCCGACTCGAGGCTGTTCGTGTAGGTGAGCACGAGCGCGACGGCGCCCAACAGGACGCAGAACCCGTAGAGCACGAGCACCGCCTGACGGTGCGAGAGCCCGCGCGCGAGGAGGCGGTGGTGAATGTGCTCCTTGTCAGCCTGGAACATGGAGCGGCCGCGGAGCGCGCGCCGCCCCATGGCGAGCAGCGTGTCCATGATGGGCAGGCCCAGCGCGATGCCGGGGATCAAGACGGCGACGGCGGTCGACGACTTCTGGTTGGTCTGGATGGCGCTCGTCCCGAGGACGAAGCCCAGGAACATGCTGCCCGTGTCGCCCATGAAAATCGTCGCGGGGTTGAAGTTGTAGAATAGGAATCCCAGGATCGAGCCCGCGAGCGCGCCCGAGAACAACATCATGAGCGGGTGCGCGCGCTGCAATGAGATCAAGAACGTCGTGAGCACGGCGGTCAGCGCGACGCCCCCCGCGAGGCCGTCGAGCCCGTCGATGAGGTTGAGCGCGTTGATGACGCCCACGATCCAGAAGAGCGTGAAAGGCAAGCTCACCCAGCCGAGCCGGAGCTCCGCGCCGAACGGGTTGGCGAGCGCTTCGATGCGGTAGCCCAGCCAGTACATGAAGCCCGCCACCGCGAACTGCACGAGGAACTTCCGGCCCGCCCCGGCGCCCTTCAGATCGTCGTAAACGCCGAGCAGCGCGATGGCGGCGCCCCCGACGAACAGGCCGACGACGTGGTTCCGCTCGGCCACGAACAGGCGGCCCACCTCGGAGTGGAACAGCAAGAGGCCGACGATAGGCACATAGAACGCGACGACGATGGCGACGCCGCCCAGCCGGGGAATGGGGCGGCTGTGGATCTTGCGCGAGGACCAGGCGTGGTCGAGGGCGCCGATGCGGTGGGCGAAGCGGCGCACGAGCGGGGTCAGGATGGTCCCGCAAACAATCGACAGGATGAAGGCGACCGCCGCGCTTCTCATGTCAGACGAGCTCCTTCGGGGACACGGCGGCGCTCGTCAGGCAGCGGCGCGCGTCAGGACCCAATTCCCGAGCGCGAGAACGTCCATCCGCGTCTTGAGGTAACAGTTCAGGGCCTCGGTCGGGTTCGCGACGATGGGCTCGTGCTCGTTGAAGCTGGTGTTGAGCACGAGCGGCACGCCCGTCTGGCGATCGAACTCGCTGATGAGGGCGTGGTAGCGCGGGTTCGTGGCGGCGCTGACCGTCTGCAGGCGCCCCGTGTCGTCGACGTGCGTGACGGCCGGGATGCGCGCGCGCTGGCTCTCCTTGACCCGGTAGACCATGAGCATGAAGGGCGACGGCTCGCCGCGCTCGAAGATCTCCGCCGCCTTCTCCTCGAGCACGCTGGGCGCGAACGGCCGATACGTCTCTCGGTGCTTGATGCGCTTGTTGAGGATGTCCTTCATGTCGGCGCGGCGCGGATCCGCCACGATCGAGCGATTCCCGAGCGCGCGCGGACCGAACTCCATCTTGCCCTGGAACCATCCCACCACCTTCCCCGCCGTCATGGCCGAGACGACCTCGCGATAGAGGTCGCCGTCGTCGAGGCGGCGTACGCTGATGCTCGCGTCCCACGCGTTGCCGCGCGACTGCTCGATGGCCGCCGACACCTCGGCGTCGGAGTAGCTGGGGCCCGTGTAGGCGTGCCGCATGACGAACGTGCGCGGGCGCCGCAGCACCGAGTGCTCGACGTAGTAGGCCGCGCCGATGGCCGTGCCGTTGTCGCCCGCGGCGGGCTGCACGAAGACCTCGCGAAACGGCGTGCGCTCGAAGATCTTCCCGTTGGCCACGGAGTTGAGCGCGCACCCACCGGCGAGCGCGACCTTGGTGAGGCCCGTGCGCTTGTGCAGGTCGTTGAGGACGTGGAAGAAGATCTCCTCGAAGACGACCTGCGCGCTGTGGGCGAGGTCGGCCCACTTGCCGAAGAACTCGGGGTCCTCGGGGTCGCGCGCCGGGCCCAGCAGCTCGGCCAGCTTCGGCGAGAAGCAGAGCCCCATCTGGGGCGAGCCATCGTCCCAGGTCATCTCGATGCCCTCGCTGTGGTGGCGGAAGTACTCGAGGTTGAGCTCGAAGCGGCCGCCGTCGAGCGGCCGGATCACCTGGCGCAGCTTTTCGACGTACGTGGGCTTGCCGTAGGGCGCGAGGCCCATCATCTTCCACTCCTCGCCGAACTTGTGGAAGCCGAGGAACTGCGTGATCGCCGTGTAGAAAATCCCGGCCGAGTGCGGGAACTCGACGCGGTCGAGGATCTCGAGATCGAGGCCGCGCCCGACGGCGCGCATGTTCGACACGAAGTCGCCGAAGCCGTCGATCGACAGGCAGGCCGCCTCGTCGAAGGGCGAGACGAAGAAGGCGCTCGCGAGGTGCGACTTGTGGTGCTCGACGTTGTGGAACTTGGCGCGCAGCGCCTTGGGCGCGACGCCCAGCGCCGTGGCGAGCGCGTCGTCGAGGCCGCGGACCTTGGCGACGTTCGCGAGGCGGTCCTTGACGAGCTTCGTGAACGAGGGCCGCTTCTGGAGGGTGAACAGGATCTTTTTGTAAAGGTTCGCCTTGGGATCGCGCGAGACGGCCACGTGGTCGACCTCGGTCGGGGCGACGCCCGAGCCGGCCAACACGGCCTTGACGGCCAGCGCCGGGAAGCCCGCGCAGTGCTTGCGACGGTTGAGACGCTCTTCCTCGATCGCGGCGACGAGCTCGCCGTCCTTGACGAGGACCGCCGACGCGTCGCCGTGAAAGGCGTTGATGCCCAGGATATTCATGAGGCGGGTCAGTATAGTGAGAAAGACGGGTCAAGTCCCGGCGATTGTTGTCCCCAAGACGCGTGGTCCGAGGGTAGAATCCCGGCGGTTTAACGGTTTGCACGCCACCTCGACCTCGCACAGCGGCTCGCCCGGCCTTCGCGTGACCGTTCTCCACAACTACGGAGACGAGCGCCAGCCCAGCATGCGCCTGTACGCGGAGCGGCTGGGAGATGCGCTGCTGCGCGAGGGCGTCTCCGTGACGCGCCTGCGCCCGCCGGCCATCGTGCCCGAGGCGTGGCGGGCCCGCTCCGCGACGTGGGCCAAGCTCGACATCCAGTTCGGTCGCTTCGCCGTGTACCCGCGGCTCGTCCGCAACATCGACGCCGACGTCATCCACGTCATCGATCACGGGCAGGCCTACCTGCTCGGCGCGCTCGACCCGAAGCGCACCGTCGTGACCTGCCACGACGTGATCCTGCTGGCGCTCGCGCACGGCCGCATCGGTTCGCTGCCCGTGCCGCCGATCGCGCTGCAGATCCTCAATTTGTCGCTCGAGCAAATGAAGCGCGCGGCGGCGATCGTCGCGGACTCCGAGCAGACCAAGCGTGATCTCGTGGCGTTCATCGGCTTGCGCCCCGAGCGCATCACCGTGATCGCGCCCGGCCTCAACCAGCCGTTCGCCCCCGATCCCGAGCGAGGCATCGAGACGCGGCGACGGCTCCAGCTCGGCGATGGGCCGCTCGTGCTGCACATCGGGCGCGCGTTCTACAAGAACATTCCCGGCGTCTTGCGCGTCATCGCCGGCCTGCGCGCGCAGGGCATCCCCGCGCGCTTCGTGCGCACGGGCCGCCCGCTCGCGGGGGACGAGCGCGACCTCGCGGAGCGCCTCGGCATCCTCGACGCCGTGGTCGAGCTGCGCGGCGTTCCCGACGAAGAGCTCCCTGGCCTGTACAACGCCGTCGACCTGCTGCTCTTCCCATCGCTGTACGAGGGGTTCGGCTGGCCACCGCTCGAGGCGATGGCGTCGGGCACGGCCGTCGTCTGCTCCCGTGCCGGCTCGCTCGGCGACGTCGTCGGCGACGCCGCCCTCACGGCCGACCCCGAGAACATCGCGGCGCTCACCTGGCACGCGGCGGCCGTGCTCACCGACGAGCGTCTCCGTCGATCGCTCGTCGACCGCGGGCTGGCCCACGTCGAGCAGTTCTCCTGGACGCGCACCGCCGCCCAGCTCATCGATGTCTATCGCGACGTCGTCGCGAGGGCGTCCTAGCCATGTGTGGCATCGTCGGCATCATCCGCTGGGGCGGCGACGCCGTGCGCCGCGAGGAGATCGCGCGGATGACGGACAGCATAGTCCACCGCGGGCCCGACGACCACGGCGCGCTCGTCGAGGGCGGCCTCGGGCTCGGCATGCGCCGCCTGTCGATCGTCGACCTCTCGGCGGGTGGGCACCAGCCGATGTTCAACGAGGATGGCGACGTCGCGGTCGTCTTCAACGGCGAGCTCTACAACCACCGCGATCTGCGCTCGCGCCTGCTCGTCGAGGACCACCGCTTCCGCGGCAACAGCGACACCGAAGTGCTCGTTCACGGCTACGAGCAGCTCGGCATGGCCGGGATGTTGGCGCGTCTCGAGGGCATGTTCGCCTTCGCGCTGCTCGACCGGAAGCGCCGCCGCCTGTTCGTCGCGCGCGACGGCTTCGGCATCAAGCCGCTCTACATCCGGCGCACGGCGCGGCAGCTCTCCTTCGCCTCGGAGATGCGCGCCCTTCGCCACGACGGACAGGGCCCGCTCTCGGTCGACGAGACGTTCACGCGCACGTACCTGCGGCTCGGCTACGTGCCGTCGCCCGGCACGGCCTTCCGCGGGCTCGAGAAGCTCAAGCCCGGGACGTTCTGGGAGATCGACCTCGACACGGGCGAGGTCCGTGAGGAGACGTTCTACCGGCTGGCGCCCGCCGTGATCCAGGACACGCGCCGGGAGGCGCTCGTCGAGAGGCTGCGCGAGCTGCTCAACGCCTCCGTGCGCCGTCACCTGATGGCCGACGTGCCCACGGGCGTGTTCCTGTCGGGCGGGCTCGACTCGAGCGCGCTCGTCGTGTTCGCCAACCACCACGGCCCCCCTCCCAAGACGTTCTCGATGGGCTTCTCGTCCTCGGACCAGGGCGACGAGACACGCTACGCGGCCGCCGTCGCCCGTCGCGCCGGCAACGAGAACGTTCGCATCGACCTCGGACCCGCCAACCTCGACGATCTCGATCCGATCGTCGATGCGCTGGAAGAACCGCTGGCCGACAGCGCCGTGCTGCCGCTGTGGTACCTCTGCGTCGGCACGGCGACGCACGTCAAGGTGGCGCTCTCGGGAGAGGGCGGCGACGAGGTCCTGGGCGGCTACGCGCGCTACTTCTGGGGGCCAGTGGTCGAGGACGTCCGACCCATGCTCGCGCCGCGCGCGGCCACGCTGCGCGATCTGACGGCACGCATGCCCTCGCGCTCGTTCGGTCCGTTCAACCTCGCGCGCCGCGTGGGCAAGCTCGCCGACTCGATCGAGCTCTCGGCCCCCGCGCGGTACCTGGCGTGGTTCGACATCTTCACGGGCGAAGAACGGCGCAAGCTCGTGGGCGACGGCGAGGACGGCGCCGCGGCCCGCTACGAGGCCATGTTCGACGACGCGCGCGACCTCGATCTCGATCCCGTGCAGCGCCTCCAGTACGTCGACTTTCGGACCATGCTCCTCGATAACCTGCTCATGAAGGCCGACAAGATCTCGATGGCGCACAGTCTGGAGGTTCGCGTGCCGTTCCTCGATCGCGCGCTCGTCGAGTTCGGCCTGGGCCTGCCCGCGCGCCAGAAAATCGGCTTGATGCGCAACAAACGCGTCATGCGCAAGATGCTCGAGCCCGATCTGGGCGGTCGCATCGCGCGCCGGCCGAAGCGCGGCTTCGAGATCCCCGTCGACCGCTGGTTCCGTGAGGCCGCCACCGAGCCGCTGCGCGCGGCGCTCACGAGCGGCGCGATCGTGAAAAACCTCGGGTTCTCGGCGCCTGCGATTCAGGGGCTGCTCGATCGGCACCTCGGCGGCGAGGACGTGGGCCGCAAGCTGTTCTCGCTCGCCGCGCTCGAACGCTGGGCGCACCGGTTCGCTTGATCGGGGACCCTGAGAGGGTCCCCGTGCCCCCCGGCGCTCGCTCCGGTCGGCGAAGCCGACCTCCACTCGACGGGTCTGGCTCCGCTTGAGAGGGTCCCCGTACCCCCCGGCGCTCGCTCCGGTCGGCGAAGCCGACCTCCGCTCGACGGGTCTGTTGGCGGGCGGGGGAGACCGTAGTAAAAACGTGGGTTCCGTGCAGAAGAGCAT
>DASZFV010000302.1:0-6558 GCA_035939455.1 Polyangia bacterium | reverse complement strand
CAGCCTCATCAATCACCCGAACATCGTCGACGTCACGGACTTCGGTAAGAGCAACGACGGCACGGTGTTCTTCGTCATGGAGCTGCTCGAGGGCGAGGCCCTCGACGTCGTGCTTCAGCGCGATCGGCGCCTCGAGCTCATGCGGGCCATCACGATTGTCAACCAGATAGCTGGCGCGCTCGGATCGGCGCACAGCAAGGGCATCGTCCACCGAGACCTCAAGCCCGAGAACGTCATGCTCATCCGTCGCGAGGGGCGCCGCGAGCTCATCCGGCAGTTCGTCGAAGAGGGCGGCACGCAACGCACCGTGAGCGAGCGCGAGAAGGCCTTCGACTTCGTGAAGATTCTCGACTTCGGCGTGGCCAAGGTGCGCGATCCCGACTCGAACGAGGGGCGCGTCACGCAGCAGGGCGTCGTGTTCGGGACGCCCGAGTACATGGCGCCTGAGACGGCGCGCATCGGCGTCTCCGATCCGCGCACGGACATCTACGCGCTCGGCATCATGTTCTACGAGATGCTCACGGGGACCGTGCCGTTCACGGGCGAGACGCCCGTGGACGTCATGCTGAAGGTCGTCTCGCAGCCCGTGATCTCGCCGCGGAAAAAGGCGCCCGACATCGAGATCACGCCCGAGGCGGAGCGCCTCATCATGAAGGCGCTGTCCAAGGATCCGCTGCAGCGCCACCAGTCGATGGAGGAGCTCTTCAACGACCTCCAGCACTGTTACGGCTCGGTTCGTTATCGGCGACAGCTCGAGCTTCGCCCGCCCGAGCCCATCCAGCTTCAGAACATCAAGCGTCCGTCGGGGAGCCGGCCCGGCGAGGGCGACGACGGGACGCCGCCCGGCGCCGCGACGATCCCGGCGGAGACGCTGGGCGCGGAGGTCGGGGCCGAGCCGGCGGCGCCGCCGCCGGCAGCGCCAGCCGGGCCGCCGCCGATCCTGCTCACGAAGCGGAAGGAGCGGAAGCGCACGCTGCCGATGGAGATTGGCGTCACCGCTGATTCGCCCAAGCCGGCGCGGGCCGCGGGCGCGGCGTCCCCGTCGTCCGCGGCCCAGGGCCACGAGCCGCACTGGATAGACTCCGAGGAGACGAACGACGGCGAGGGCGAGGACGACACGGGGTGGTCCGACATCGACATCGACGCCCCCGACGGCACGCGCGGCTGAGGGCGCAATTTTCGCGCCGGTCGCGTCAGCGGGACATGCACTGCTTGTAGGGGACGCCGCCGGGAGGAGCGGGGATCTCTCGGCATTGTTCCTCGTCGGCGCAGTCGGGATCGACCTTGCACGAGACCGCGAGCGCCATCCACCCTCCGGCGACGACGATCGCGACGAGGCCGGTCGCGACGCCGACGAAGCCAGTCGTCACGAGCGCGCCGCCCGCGTGACCGTTGCTCTCCAGGCCCTCCCCCCCGGCCCAGAGCCCGCTGCCCGCGACGACCGCGACGCTGCCGAGGCCCGCGAGGGTGCGCGGTCCCGCGAAACGCCCCGCGCAGCCGCTCGCGAGCGCGAGCGCGACAGCGGCGACGAGCGGCCCCCGCGCCCGCCGCACGCGCGCGAACCGGCGGGAAACTGTACGGGCGTCCGAATCTTCCATATCCTCCGTCGTCCCAGGCTATGTCGACGACGGGGCGATTTCCAGCGATCGGCGCGAGCGCGCTCTGCCTTTGGGCCGGGCTCGCCGTGCCGCCCGCCCGCGCCGACGACAACATGCTGCGCGGGCCGCACCCGTTCCTCAAAGACAACGAGCTGTCGGCGCACGTGCAGCTCGTCGCGGGCGGCGCGGACACGCCGGGCGGCACGAAGATCGCCGCCGACTACGGCTACCGCCTGCGCGGACCCGCATGGCTGAACCTGCAGCTCAACTACCAGCGCGCGGCCTGTCACACGCCGTCGGGCGCGCCCACGTGCGACGTGCCGTCGGGCAGCATCTTCGAGACGCTGGCGGGCATCAAGCTCAAGTGGGCGACGCCGATCCCCGTCGTGCCCTACGTCAAGGGCGACGCCGGGCTGGCCTACGCGTTCCCGAACGGCGCGGGCAACGGCCTCGGCGTGGTGCTCCGGGGCGGAGCGGGCGCGAGCTACTTCTTCTTCGACTGGCTCGGCCTCGGAGCCGAGGTCGGCTATTCCGTGGGTCACCTGTCGACCGCCAGCGGCTCCTACTCGGAGATCGACCTGGGCGGCGGATTCGAGTTCCAGTTTTAGGCGGTCAGCTTTTCTAGATCTGCGACGGACTTCGGCGTCTCGGCCGTGAGGTTCTCGTGCCCGGCGGCCGTCACGAGGATGTCGTCCTCGATGCGCACGCCGAGGCCGCGATACTCGGGCGGCCCGGCGGCGTCGGCGGCGATGTAAAGGCCGGGCTCGATCGTGAGAACCATACCGGGCGCGAGAGGCCGCGCCACGCCGTCCTCGGAGTAGAAGCCGACGTCGTGGACGTCCATGCCGAGCCAATGGCTCGTGCGGTGCATGTAGAACGACTTGTACGCGCCCGCCTCGACGAGCTTCGGGACGTCGTCCGGCATGCCCGCGAGCAGGCCCAGCGTCACGAGACCGCGCGTTAGGCTCACGAGGACCTGCTCGTGGATCGCGTCGATCGTCGCGCCGGGCTTGACGGCCTCGATGGCGGCGAGCTGCGCTTCGAGCACGGTCTCGTAAAGGCGGCGCTGCGGCTCGCTGAAGCGCGCGCCCACGGGGTACGTGCGCGTGACGTCGGCCGTGTATCCGTCGACCTCGCAGCCGGCGTCGACGAGCACGAGCTCCCCGCGCACGAGGGGCGCGTTGTTTTCCACGTAGTGGAGGATCGTCGCGTTGGCTCCTCCGCCGACGATCGTCGGATAGCCGGGACCCGCGCCGCCGCGGCGCCGGAACGTATAATCGATCAGGGCCTCGAGCTCGCCCTCGTTGACGCCGGGGCGCGCGGCGCGCATGGCGGCCGTGTGCGCCTCGGCGGTTATGGCGGCGGCGCGGCGCTGCACGGTCACCTCGTCGGGCGACTTCACGAGCCGCAGCTCGTGCACGCTGAGCCGGGCGTCGACGAGACGCACGGGCGCGCGGCGCCCGCGGCGCTCGCCGGCGCGCAGGCGCGCGAGGGCGCGGCTCACCGTGGCGTCGAGGCCGGCGTCGCGCCCAAAGGGAAAGTGCAGCTCCTCGGCGCCCGCGAGGATCTCGGGCAGCTTGGCGTCGAGCTCGCTCGCGGGGAAGGCCGCGTCGGCGCCGAAGTCGCGCACGGCGCCTTCGACGCCCGCGCGGCGGCCGGTCCACGTCTCGGCCGCCGGATCGCGCGGACGCACGAACATCACGAACGGCGTCTCGGCGTGCCCCGGGCGCAGCACGAGCGTCGCGCCGGGCTCGTTGAACCCCGTCAGGTAAAGAATGTCGCTGTCCTGCCTGAACTTGTAGTCGGTGTCGCCGTTGCGGAGGCGCTCGGGCGCCGAGGAGAGCACGAGCGCCGCGCGCGGGCCGAGCAGCTCCATGAGCCGGCCGCGGCGCGCCGCGTGCACAGAAGGAGCGAGGCGCGAAGGCGCGTTGGCAGGTGGGACGGGGAGCACGGAGGCCGGCGCGGTCATCCTGTCGATAATAACTTATGATGCGCCGCCGGGCGGCGCCGCGGGTGGGACGAGGCCCGGGGGCAGCTCGAACGGCGGCGAATGCGAGGCAACTTCGGCATTGTCACGGTGACGGCGCGCGGCGCGGCCCGCGTGCGCGCGGCGCACCCTTGGGTGTTCCGCCAGGACGTCGTGCGCGGGCCGACGAAGGACGCTGGCGCGGGCGGCCCGGCGCTCGTCGAGGTGCGCGACCCGCGCGGCAAGCCGCTCGGCGTCGCGACCTGGGCGGCGGAGGCCCGGCTCGCGTTGCGCCTGCTCGCGACGGGCGCGGACGCCGAGACGCTGCCGCACGACTTGACGGCGATCGTCGCCCTGCGCTTCGAGGCCGCGCGTGAGCGCCGGAGCGCGCTCGCCCGCGCGCGCGACGCCGTTCGGCTCGTGCACGCCGAGAGCGACGGGCTGCCCGGGCTCGTCGTCGATCAATACGCCGACGCCGCCGTGCTCCAGACCACATCCGTGGCCATGAACGCCCACCGCGACGGCATCGCCGCGCTCGTGCGCGACGCGCTGGGCGCGCGCGTCGTCGTCGCGCGCGACGACGGCTCGGCGCGCGACTTCGAGGGGCTGGCACGCTTCGCGGGCGTCGTCGCGGGTGAGGGCCCGACGCGCGTCGTCTATCGCCTGGGGCCCAATCGCCTCGAGACCGACCTGCTCACGGACGCGAAGACGGGTGGGTTCCTCGACCAGGCCGACAACCACGCGGACGTCGCCGCGCGCGCGCCCGAGAACGCGCGCGCTCTCGATGCCTTCACGTATCACGGCGGCTTCGCGCTCGCGCTCGCGCGTCGGGGCGGGCCGGTGCTCGCCACCGACGAGGACGCCAACGCCGTTTCGCGCGCCACCGAGAACGCACGCCGCAACGGACTCGTCAACCTCGAGGTCCGCCGCGCGAACGCCTTCGACCTGCTGCGCGAGCTCGAGGCGCGGCGCGAGCTCTTCGACGTCGTCGTCCTCGACCCGCCCGCGCTCGCGAAACGGGGCGGCACGCACGCCGCCGCCACGCTCACGGCCACCGACCGCGCCTACAAGGAGCTCATCCTGCGCGGCGCGCGCCTCACACGCGCGGGCGGCCTGCTCGTCGCCTGCTCGTGCTCGGGCCGCGTCACGCGCGCGCATTGGGACGACCTCGTGGCCGCGGGCCTCGCCGACGCGGGCCGGGCTGGACAGGTCATCGCGCGCAACGGCGCGAGCGCCGATCATCCGGAGCTCGTCGGCGTCCCCGAGACGGGCCACCTCAAGACTTGGATCGTGCGCGTGCTGTGAGGCGCGGCGGCGTCACTCAGCTCCCGTGGCGGGCGTGCAGGAGCGCGATCGACATACCGAACCAGGTCGGCAACAGGAGCGCGATGAGCTCGGCGTTGTGCTGGTGGAAAGCCGGGTGGGCCTTGAGACCCCACCCCACGAGGCCGAGGAGCAACGCCGAGACGGTGACGCGCAGCGCCCCGAGGGTCGCGCGCCGCGAGCCAAAGGCGACGCCCACGCCGAGCACGAGGAGCGAAATCGCCCAGGGCGCGCATTGAAAGATGTTCTCGTTGCCGTGGGCGACGACGTGGTCGGTGAGCGTCCAGGCGTAGAGCAAGAAGCACCCGATGAAGCCGACGACGACGCCCCAGAGCGCCACGAGGACGCCCAGGAGCGCCCGCACCGGGGGCCGGTGCGCGGCCCAGCCGAGCGCGACGAACAGCAGCGCGATCCCGAGCCCGACGAGCAGCAGCGTCACGAAGCGCGCGGGCGGCACCTCGCGGGGTGGCGCGCGGTTGGCGGCGAAGACGGTGTGCTCCGACGCGACGAGCGGGTACGGGCCGCTCGGACCCGGCAGCACGACGGCGCGCAGGCCGCGCTCGAGCTCCTGGGGGATGTACATCTCGGCCCAGCGATCGGTGGGGCGATCCGTGGCGCCGCCGAGCACGAGGTCGAGCGCGATATAGAGCGGCGCGGTGTCGGCCGTCATGCGCAGCGCCTGCTCGCGCAGCGTAAAGCGGCCCGGCGCGCGCGAGGCCTCGCGGAGCGCGCCGCCCGTCGCGCGATCGACGGCATCACGCACGCGCGTCGAGCAGTTGTCGAGGAAGTAGTCGTACTTGTACTCGCGGTTCTCGGGGCGCGCGTTCTCTTCGAGGCGCGCGCGCAGCGCCCGCTTCTCCGCGGGCGGCAGCGCGAGCTCCTGCAGCACGATCGAGCGGTTCTCGCGCTCGTAGCCCGCGATCGTCGCCGCCAGCGACGACACCGAGAGCCAGTAGGTGAGGCGCCCGTGCAGAAATTCTGGGATGAGCCCAGGCGCGTCGAAGCGAAAGGTGCCGAAGTTGTAGACCCGGTCCTGGCCGGTCTTCCGATCGCGCACGAGGAGCGCGTCATGCCCGAACTTGAAGAAGGGATGGTCGCCCGGCCCGAATGTCATGACGTAGATCGAGAGCGAGTCCTCCTCGGCGGGCGCGGCGGGCGGCGCCACGACCGGCGGCGCCCCGCCGGCAGGCGCGGGCGCAGGTGCCGGGACCGCGACCGGTTCCTCGCCGGCGCGAACGAGACCAGGCCAGGCCAGCGTCACCGCAAGCAAGACGGCCGGCAGACAGCGCTGCATGCGTGCGAAGACTAACATGCGGCGCGTCAGCGAACCCGTCTCAGCACCGCGGCGAAGAAACCGTCGGTGTCGTGGGTGTGAGGGAAGAGGCGCAGCGAGAGACCGTCGCCGACGGCGGCGGCGCGCTCCGTGCCCCAGATCTCCTTGACGGGGACGCGAACGAAGTCATCGCGCTCGGCGACGAAGCGGCTCACGACGCCCTCGTTCTCGACCTCGACGACGCTGCAGGTGGCATAGATGAGCCGCCCACCCACGGCGACGAGCGGCGCGTACGTCACGAGCAGCGCGACCTGGCGCGCCGGAAACGCGCGCACGGCCTCCGGCGTCAGACGCCAGCGCGCCTCGGGGTTGCGTCGCAGCGTGCCGAGCCCCGAGCA
>DASZFV010000301.1:0-7924 GCA_035939455.1 Polyangia bacterium | reverse complement strand
TTACTGACCGCAGGGCCGCGCATCGCCCGCGCTGAGCGATCTGAGACTGACGAGACGGGTACGTCCGCGACCGACATGGAGGATGGCGCCGCTGCCGCCCCCACAGGCAACGACACGGGGACGCGCAAGCGCCGCCGGCGGTCGCGCCGGCGCTCGCAAGTCTCGGGCCGGGTCGTGCCGGAGGAGACGCTTCGCCAGGACCCGCTGCCGCGTCCGTCGGGCAACCTCCACCTCGTCTTCCCGGGGGTCAAGGACGAGGTCAAGGTCAACATCTACAACGCCGACGGCTCTTACAACCTCGACTCCCTCGACGAGGCCAGCCACGTGCTGCGCTGTCGCCGCACCGATACCGAAAAGCCGATGGACCCGCAGCTCCTCATGCTGCTGTCGCACATCTACGATCACTTCGGCGGCAAGCCGCTCGAGATCGTGTCGGGCTATCGCAACCAGCGCAAGCAGACCAGCAATCACTTCAAGGGCACGGCGAGCGACATCCGCATCGCGGGCGTGCCGCCCAAGAAGATTCGCGATTTTGCAGAGACCCTCGACGGCGGCGGCATGGGCATCGGCATCTATCCGCGCAGCGGCTTCGTGCACATCGACGTCCGGCCGCCTCCGAGCTTCCGCTGGATCGACTACTCGGCGCCAGGGTCGAACGAGGCCGAGAAGCGCCCGCCTCGTGGCTGGCGGCGCAAGAAGCTCCAGAGCTGACGCGCGCGCGGGTGGGTCTTCGACCCCGCGCGGGCCTCATGACGGCGCGGGCGGTCAAGTTCCCCTTTCAAGCTGACGACTTCGAGAATCTGGGCTCGCTGGGGGACAGACCATGACGAGGGGCGTCCGTGGCTTGGGCGGCATGCAGGGCTGCGCGCTACTCGCGGGCTTGGGACTCGTGGTGGCTGGATGTGGCGATAACCTTCCGGCCCAGCGGCCGGGGACGGACGGGCAGAGCGGACAGGCTGGCCAGGTGGGCAGCGCCGGCGCGGGCGGAAACGCTGGCCTCGGCGTCGCGGGTGACGACGGGGGCTTGGGTGGCGTCGCGGGCGCGGCGGGTCAGGCGGGCGATGCGGGCGTAGCCGGGGCGGGCGAGGATGGGGGCGTCGGGGGCACGGGTGGCGGCGCGGGTGGGGCCGGCGCAGGGGGCACGGGGGGAGCTACGGGAATCGACGCGGGCGGCGGCCCGGACGCAGGCGGCGCGGGTGGCGGCGGAGCGGGCGGCGCGGCGGGCGAGCAGGGCGGCGGCAGTTGCGACGGCGCCGACTGTGTCTTGCCTGGCGGCGGCCGCGGGTTCTGCACGGGCGACAACGTCTGCGTGCCCTGCACCGGGGACGCGCGCTGCAAGGACGTCTACGGCTCGCAGTTCCTCTGCATTGGCGGCTCCTGCGTTCTCGGCGAGTGCCGCACGACGGCCGACTGCACGGGCGGCGAGCTCTGCGACCTTGCGACGAACACGTGCGGCGCCTGCGCCGACGACGCCGCCTGCCGCGGCGCCTTCGGCAGCGACCAGGTGTGCGCGAACGGCGCCTGCGTCTCCGGGAATTGCCACTCGGCGGCTGACTGCACGCCGGGGCAGGTGTGCGGCTCCGATCACGCGTGCCAGCCGTGCGCGGACGACGCGAGCTGCGGGCCGGACTTCGGCGGCAATCACCTCTGTCTCGGCGGGGCGTGCGTGCCCGGCCAGTGCCGAACGGCGCTCGACTGCCCCGCGGGCGAGATCTGCGACGCCAACACCAACTTCTGCGCGTCCTGCGCGAGCGACAACCTGTGCCAGTCGGGCTACGGGCCCGGCCACCTCTGCGTGGGCGGGTCATGCATCACAGGCGACTGCCGCGCGGCCGCGAACTGCAGCGGCGGCCGCGTCTGCATCTCGAATGCGTGCACGGGCTGCACGGGCGATCCGATGTGCCGGGATCAGTATGGCGTATCGCACCTTTGCATCGCGGGCGGCTGCGCGGCCGGCGAGTGCCGCAGCGCGAGCGATTGCGCGCCCGGGCGGCTGTGCGGCCCGAGCTTCACGTGCATCAGCTGCTTGAACGACAACGAGTGCGTCTCTGGCTACGGCGCTAACCACCTGTGTGTGGGTGGCGCGTGCATAGCGGGCGACTGCCGTTCGACGGCCGACTGCGGCGGTGGCCGCATTTGCAACGCCCCGGCCTTCACGTGCGTGGCGTGCGCGAGCGACGCCTCCTGCGTCGATGATTACGGCGCCGGTCACCTCTGTGTCGGCGGCAACTGCATCTCCGGCACGTGCCGCGCGGCGAGCGATTGCGCCGCCGGCCAGCTGTGCGACGCCAACACCTTCACGTGCACGACCTGCGCGAGCGACGCCGCTTGCGTCCTGGGCGACGGGCCCCAGCACCTGTGCATCAGCGGCGCGTGCGTGCCCGGGCAGTGCCGCTCGTCCCCCGAGTGCGCGGGCGGCCTGTGCAACACGACGACGCACCTGTGCGGCACGTGCGGCAGCGACCCGGAGTGCGTCGCGGCCTACGGCATGAACCACCTGTGCGTGGGCGGCGCCTGCGTCTCGGGGACGTGCCACACGACCGCGGAGTGCGGCGGCGGCCAGATATGCAGCCCCGCGACCTTCACGTGCGAGGTTTGCGGCAGCGACGCCGCGTGCGTGACCGCCTACGGCTCGGGCCACCTGTGCGAGGCCAACGTCTGCATCGTCGGGCAGTGCCGCACGTCCGCGGAGTGCTCCGGCGGCAAGCTCTGCGACACGCCCACGCACGCCTGCGTCGATTGCCAGAACGACAGCGGGTGCCAGGGCGACGCGTCCTACGGCACCTCGACCTTCTGCTTGCAGGGCGCCTGCACGGCCGGCGACTGCCGCGACACGGGCGACTGCCCCACGGGCCAGCTGTGCGGCTCCTCGGCCGCCAACACGTGCGGCGGCTGCACGCGCGACGCGCAGTGCCTGGCAGACGCGACGTACGGCGCGGGCCACATCTGCTTCCAGGGCATCTGCCAGCAGGGCGATTGTCACGGTACGAGCGGTGACTGCCAGGGTCCGTCGGCCGGCCTCGTGTGCGGCGCGGTCGCCGCCAACCGATGCGGGGCGTGCAGCTCCGACCAGCAGTGCCAGGAGGACCCGATATACGGGTCGAGCACGATCTGCAACACGGCAGGTGCCCAGGCGACCTCGGGCCAGTGCGTGACGGCGGCGTGCAACGTCAGCGGCGCCTGCCCGTCGAACGGCGGCGACTTCTGCTGCGACAGCCTATGCGTGCCCGGCAACTGCTGCTCGGACACGGACTGCACGGGCAATCCCTCGTTCGGCGCCGGCTACGCGTGCGTCAACGACCGCTGCACGGGCTGCTCAGCGGCCACGGGGAACAAGTACCTCGTCGACCCCGTCAACGGCAACGACGCGAAGGCCACGGGCAGCGGCCTCATCGGCGCGGTCGCGAACGCCGCGTGCAGCTTCAAGACCGTCACGCGCGCGCTGCAAGTCGCGGGCGGCTTTGCGGTCCCGGGGACCCAGATCATCGTCGTGGGCGCGACGGGTCAGACCGTCGCGCTCGCCACCAGCGAGACGCTGCCACTGCTCGTGCCGGCGAACGTCACCATCACGACGCGCGGGGGCCCGATCTCCCTGTCCCTGCCCGCGAGCGGCGACGCGTCCCTGTCGAACATCGCGGGCTTCCAGCTCGCGGGCGACCAGGCGTCGATCACCCCGGACCCGGCGGCGCCCCTCACGATCGATGGTGCGTCGAACACCTCGGGGATCGCCATCGGCGTCGCGCCGGGCGCGGGCAAAGCTGCCGGGCTTTCGTACGTCACGGTGGATAACACGGGCGGCAACGGCATCGCCGTCTCGAACGGCGTGCTGAGCATCGGCCAGGGGGTCACCGTGAGGAACGCCGGCACGAGCGCGAAGCGGCGCGACGGTCTCAACATCGGCGGCGGCACCGTGCGCATCGCCGTCGGGGCCGGCCAGGCGCCCACGTCGTTCCTCAACAACACGCAGCACGGCATCTACGTCACGGGCGCTGGCGTTCTGTCGGTGACGGGCGTGCCCGTGACGCAGCCCGCGCCCAACGGCCAGGGCACCGTCGTCGTGAGCGGCAACTTCTCGGCGGGCGTGCGCATCTTCGAGGCGCCCGGCGCGGCCGCGCAGAGCACGCTCGACGGCCTCGTCGCCTGGGCCAACCCGTCGTCGGGCCTCCGCGTCTACGGCGGCTCGAAGGTGAAGGTGCGCAACGGCGTGTTCCTCGCCAACGGCGGAAACGGCGTTTACGTCACGTCCTATGACGGCACTGCCGCGGGCAACGATCTCTCGCAGCTCGACTTCGGTACGGCGGCCGACCAGGGCCACAACGCGCTGCAGGCCCTGCTCGGCTCGAACCCCGACATCACGGGCGTCTGCGTATCGATGGCGCCGAACATGGGCGCGCTCACGCTCCACGCCGCGGGCAACGTCTTCGCGGGGCCGGTCGACTGCTCGGCCTCGATGGTCCCGCTGCTGCGCGCGCCCACCTGCAGCGGCTTCGTCGACGTCGGCGTCGTCATCTCCCTGGGCACGACCGTGACCGTCGACGCGGCCGGCTGCAATTAGGCGCCCGTCTGCGTAAAACGCAACGGGCTCACGTCCGGGCCCTCCACGCCCTTCCCCTCCACCTCGCGACCTCCGGTCGCGAGCCTAGCCCGCCTGCGGTGACGCGTCGGGCCGGCGGCGGCGGGCGCGTTCGCATTCTTGCAATTCGGATCCCCGTCCTTTAGCTTGCGAGGGAAGTTCCCATGGCCACTCGCCAGCTCGATCTCCTCGCGTCCGGCGCGAAGGCGTCCACGAAGAAATCCGCGACGGACGGCGCTGGCGGCGACCGCGGCGGGAAACGCCGCGGGGGCGCAGGCGGGGACGACGCGCCTCCGCCCGGGCCCACCGACGCTTCGCTCGCGAGCGAGGCGCAGCGGCGCTACCTGAATTACGCGGTGAGCGTCATCACCTCGCGCGCGCTGCCCGACGTGCGCGACGGCCTCAAGCCCGTGCAGCGCCGCATCCTCTACGCGATGTACGCCAACCTGCACCTCTACCCCGACGGCCGCTTCCGCAAGTCGGCGACGATCGTCGGCGAGGTGCTCGGCAAGTTCCACCCGCACGGCGACACCTCCTGCTACGACGCCATGGTGCGTATGGCGCAGCCGTTCTCGATGCGTGGCCTGCTCGTCGAGGGCCACGGCAACTTCGGCTCGCTCGACGGCGACGGAGCGGCAGCCTACCGCTACACCGAGGCCCGACTCGCGCCGCTCGCCATGGAGCTGCTCTCGGAGATCAAACAGGGCACGGTCGACTTTCGCCCGAACTACGACGGCACGACCGAGGAGCCCATCGTGCTGCCGGCCAAGGTGCCGCAGCTGCTCATCAACGGCTGCACGGGCATCGCCGTCGGCATGGCGACGAACATCCCGCCGCACAACCTCGCCGAGGTCTGCGCGGCGGCCGTCGCGCTCATCGACGACAAGAGCCTCGAGACGAAGGATCTGCTCAAGTACATCAAGGGTCCCGACTTTCCCACGGGCGGCCTCGTCACGAACTCGAAGAAGGAGCTGCGTGAGATCTACGAGACGGGGCAGGGCGGCGTGCGCGTGCGCGGCGAGTGGAAGACGGAGAAAGGTGGGCGCGGCGCCGAGGCGATCGTCGTGACCTCTATCCCCTACGCGCTGTCCAAGGCCACGGTCGTCGAGCGCATCGCCGAGGTCATCATCGCCAAGAAGCTGCCGCTGCTCGTCGACGTGCGCGACGAGTCGACGGACGACGTGCGCATCATGCTCGAGCTCAAGCCGGGCGCCGATCCGGCCCTCGTGATGTCGTACCTGTTCAAGCACACGCCGCTCGAGCAGAGCTTCTTCGTCAACATGACGTGCCTCGTGCCCACGCAGAACAAAGAGATCGCGGGCCCCATGCGCCTCGATCTCCGCGCCGTGCTGCGCGAGTTCCTCGATTTTCGCGAGCAGGTCGTGCGCCGCCGCTTCGAGTTCGAGCTCGCCGAGCTCGAGCGCCGCATCCACATCCTCGAGGGCTTCGCGCTCGTCTTCGACTTCCTCGACGAGGCCATCCGCATCATCCGCAAGTCCGACGGCAAGGCCGACGCCGGCGAGAAGCTCATCAAACGCTTCGAGCTGTCGGAGCCCCAGACCGACGCCATCCTCGAGCTCAAGCTGTACAAGCTCGCGCGCCTGGAGATCCAGGCCATTCTCGAGGAGCTCAAGGAGAAGCGAGCGGCGGCCAAGGAGATCAAGGCCATCCTCGGCGACAAGAAGAAGCTCTGGCGCGTCATCCGCGGCGAGATCGCGGCCGTGGCCGAGGCCTTTCCGGACAAGCGGCGCACGAAGCTGGGTGGCGCCGGGAGCGGCGGCAATGGGGATGATGTCGAGTTCGACCCGGAGGCCTACATCGTCGAGGAGGACGCCACCGTGATCCTCTCGCGCGACGGCTGGCTCAAGCGCGCGCGCGAGGTGAAGGATCTCGGGGCGACGCGCCTGCGCGAGGGCGACGTCGTGCTCGCGGCCCTGCGCGGCTCCACGAAGGAGCCCATCGCGATCTTCTCGAACCTGGGCAGCGCCTACGTCATCCGCATCAACGACGTGCCCGCCTCGACGGGCTACGGCGAGCCCGTGCAGAAGCTCTTCAACTTCCGCGACGGCGAGCGCGTCGTGGGCGCCCTCCTCATCTCGAGCGCCGAAACGCCGCAGGGCTCGCGCGTCCTCGCCGTCACCAAGCGCGGATACGGTCTGCGCTTCGATCCCGAGACGCACCGCGAGCTCTCGACGCGCGCCGGCCGCCGCTTCGCGAAGCCCGCCGAGGGCGACGAGGTCGTCGGCATCGCGCTCGTCACGCCACAGGCGAACGAGGTCCTCGTCTGCGCCGTGACGTCCGACGCGCACGCCATCCTGTGCCGCGTGAGCGAGGTCCCCGAGCTCGCCAACCCGGGTCGCGGCGTCACCATCATCAAGACCGACGACAGCCACCCCGTCGTGGGCTTCGGCGTCGGCACGCGCAAGGACAAGGTGATGCTCGTCCTCGAGACCGACGGCGGCAAGGAGATCACGATCGGCCCCGAGCGCCTCTCGGTCACCGCGCGCGGCGGCAAGGGACACGGCCTCATGCGCAAGGCCAAGGTCGTGCGCGTGAGCCCACCCGCGCCACCCGCGCTGCCCACGCTCCTCAACTAAGGCCAGCAGCCGATGACTTCCATGTCCTACACCTCAGACGACATCACCGTCCTCGAAGGGCTCGAGCCCGTCCGCAAGCGGCCCGGCATGTACATCGGCGGCACGGACACCAAGGGCTACCACCACCTGCTGTGGGAGATCGTCGACAACTCGGTCGACGAGGTCATCAACGGCTTCGGCTCGCGCATCGAGGTCGTGCTCCACAAGGACCACAAGTCGGCGACGGTCACCGACGACGGACGCGGCATCCCCGTCGACGTCAAGAAAGAGTTCAAGAAGTCGGCGCTCGAGCTCGTCCTCACGACGCTGCACGCGGGAGGCAAGTTCAACGCCGGCCAGTACCAGTTCTCGGGCGGCCTCCACGGCGTCGGCTCGTCGGTCGTCAACGCGCTCTCGGAGGAGCTCGTCGCGACCATCAAGCGCGACGGCGCGACCTGGGAGCAGCGCTACGAGCGCGGCAAGGCCGTCACGAAGGTCAAGAAGCTCGGGCCGGCGCGCGGCACGGGCACGTCGATCTTCTTCCGGCCCGATCCACAGATCTTCGGCAAGCAGCAGGAGCTCTCGGCCGAGACGATCCGCTTTCGTCTCGACGCCAAGGCCTTTCTGCACAAGGGCCTCAAGATCGTCTTTAAGGATCAGGCGGCCGGCACGGAGGAGGTCCTCGCGCACCCGGGCGGCATCGCCGACTTCCTCACGAAGATCGTCGTTGACCGCTCAAAGCCCCCCACCGCTCCCCAGGTCTTTTACTTCGAGC
>DASZFV010000300.1:0-4158 GCA_035939455.1 Polyangia bacterium | reverse complement strand
ACGGCAGCTTGCCGTAGATGAGGAGGTAGGCGACCTCGACGAACGTCGACTTCTCGGCCAGCTCTTCGATGGGGATGCCGCGGTAGCGCAGGATGCCCTTCTCGCCGTCGAGGAACGTGATCGCGCTGCGCGTGGACGCGGTGTTCATGTAAGCGGGATCGAGCGTGACGTAGCCCGTCTGGGCGCGCAGCTTGCCGATGTCGATGCCGCGCTCGTCTTCGGTGCCCACGACGACGGGGAGCTCGATGACGGCGTTGTCGATCTTGAGGTCAACCTTGGACGGTGCGTCTGGCACGGCTCTTCCTCCTGGGTCCGGGCGGAGCATAGCTTATATACTTCTTTCGTGAACCTCCTAAGCGTCGCGCCGCCGATCGTTTTGGCCCTGTTCACCGTCGGCGCGGAGCCGGATGTGAAGGCGCCGGTCGCGACGGTCGCCGCGCCCGCGGGGCCGCCCACCGTCGCCCGCATGTTGGAGCGGATCGACGAGCTGCACAAGCGGCGCGACGATCGGAAGGCGTGGGCCGAGGAGCAGTCGCTCGTGAAGGACGCGCTCGCGCGCGCGCCCGCGGACTACGGCATGCTCTGGCGCGCGGCGCGGTTCTCTTTCTGGCTCGCGGACGATCCGGGGCAGAGCAGCGACGCGCGCTCGCGCCTCGGCAAGGAGGGGTGGGACCTCGCCGAGCGCGCGGTCGCGAGCAACCCCAATCGCGTCGAGGGTCAATACTGGGCCGCCGTCTGCATGGGCGATTACGCGCTCGGCCTCGGCGTCGTCAAGGCCCTCGCCAAGGGCATGGAGGGCAAGTTTCGTGGGAGGCTCGGGCGCGCGGAGCAGCTCGACCGGCGCTACGAGCAAGGCGCGATCGACACGGCCTGGGGACGCTTCTTCGACAAGCTGCCGTGGCCGAAGCGCGATCGCGACGAGGCCGAGCGCCACTACAAGCGGGCCCTCGAGGTGAACCCGCTCAGCCTGCGCGCACGCGTGTACCTCGCGAGCACCTATCTCGACGAGGATCGCGCCGCCGAGGCCAAGCGCCTCCTCGACGAGGTGGCGGCGGCCCCCGCCGCGGGGCGCTACGATCCGCCCGAGGAGCGGCGCGCCAAGGCCATCGGCGCCGGCCTCATGCCGCGGGTGGCAGCGAAGCTCAAGTAAGGGCCGTCGACGATCGTCGTCATGGCCGCCCCGTGACGACGGTCGTGGTCACGCTCGCGGCCGGCTGCGGAAAGAAGAGGTAGTTCGCGACGGCGGGCGCGCCGCCGCCGTAGCGCTCGGCGTAATCACCGGGGTCGAAGCCCTCGGGCGCCTCCGTGATCTCGCCGAAGTCGAGGTGGCGAATGTCGTGCTCCGCCAACACGGCGACGAGCCCCTGAAAGCGCTTGAGCAAGATCGGATCGAAGACGCCCGTGCGCGACTCTTCAGTGATGACGAGTGCTCCGCCCTCGACGTCGGGCTGGCGCGACCCGCGCATCGCGACCTCTTGCACGCCGGCGAAGCGGGCCACGCTCGAGAGCGCGACGCGCAGGTACCGCTCCTCGACGTCGCCGAGCTCGGCGTCGGCGTCCGGGCCGTCGACGAGCCCGTGGAGGCGCTCGACGAGTGACGGCGTCCGTCCGAAGCACAGCACGTAAACGTAGTCGCAGGTCTCGTCGGCCGTGCCGGGACAATGGACGGCGAGCGCCTTGAGCCGCGCCGCGAGCGCGTGCGCGACCGCCGCGCCCTCCCCCGCGCTCACGCCCGCGCCGAACCCCGCCTCCTCGTCGCGCTCGGCCCAGCGCCGCGTCGGATAGAGCCGCGCGAGGGCCTCGTCGACCGCGGCGAACATGCCGCCCTTGCGAGAGTCGCACCCGCCCTTGTTGCCGCAGCTCGTACAGCCGTCGCTCAAGGCACCCTCAGTGCGGCGTCCGCGTCGCCGCGGCCAGCGCCTCGTCGAGCATGGACTCGTGCTGCGCCGGATCGGCCCAGCGCGCCTGGCCCTCGGGCGGCAGGAGATCGATGGGATCGAAGTAGTAGTAGACGTGTCCCGGGTGGACGGCGGGGCTCGTGTAGACGGAGACGCCCGTCGTGCGGTCGTAGTGCTCGAAGGAGTGCGCGTCGCGCTTGCCGCCGCCGCCCGGCGCGTCGACGACGACCGTGGGGGTGTTGAAGCCCGCCGTCACGCCGCGGATTCCCTTCTCGAGGTCGAGCGCCGTCTGCAGCGTCGTGCGCAGGTCCTCGACGCCCTTCACGAGATCGTGGACGTAGACGTAGTACGGGTGGACGTTCAGGTAAGACAGCCGCTTGACGAGCAGGCGCATCGTCTCGAGGTCGTCGTTTACGCGGCGCTGCAGCACCGATTGGTTGCGTACGGTGACGCCGCGCTCGAAGAGCCGGTCCATCGCCCGCCGCGTGATCTCCGTGATCTCGCGCGGGTGGTTGAAGTGCGTGTGGAGGACCACCTCCTTGTGCAGCTTGCGGCCGTGCTCGACGACGCCCGTGAGCGCATCGGTCCACGCGTCGTCCGTGAGCAGCTTCTGCGGCATGACCGCCGGACCCTTGGTCGCGAATCGCATACGCCGCACGTGCTCGATGCCGAGCAGCGTCTCGCCGATCAGCGTCAGCTGCTCGGCGCGCAGTTGGAACGCGTCGCCGCCCGAGATCACGATGTCCTCGAGTTCGGGCCGCGAGCGGATGTACGCGAAGGTCTGCTCCCAGCGCTCGGCGTTCACCTTGAGCTGGAACTTCGAGACCTCCTCGGTGTCGATGCCGACGGCGTAGCTGCGCGTGCAGAAGCGGCAGTACACGGGGCAGGTGTCGAGCGCGAGAAAGAGCGCCTTGTCTGTGTAGCGGTGCGTCAGGCCTGGCACGGCCATGTCGGCCCGCTCGTGCAAGGAGTCGAGGTCGAGCTTCGGGTGGTCGGGCAGGAGGCGCGAGCCGAGCGGGATGAACTGCTGTCGCAGCGGATCCTCCAGTGGGTTTCCCCAATCGATGAGCGACAGGAGATAAGGCGACACGCGCACGGACATGGGCGCGCGCTCGAAGCCGCGCTGCGCGTCCGCGACGAAGGCGTCCGAGACCAGCCCGGCGAGGGTGCCGAGCAGCTTTGGAATGTTCGTGATCGAGTGCTTGGCCTGCCAGCGATGGTCGAGGAACTCGGCCTCCGTGACGGCGGCGTAGGCCGGAATGCGCCGCCAGAAGTCGCCGCCGAGCAGGTCCCGGTGCGTCAATGTCGCAGGTTCGACGGGCGGTTTGATGGCGGGCGCGGGCTCCTCGCCTACGACGGAGAGCTTCCCACCTTCCGTTGCGGGCGGCATGACGTCCAGCGTAGCGCGCAAGTGCGCAACCCTCAAAGCTTCGATCGGTGCCAGGCTCACCGTTCTTGAGCGCCGTCGAGCCTTCGGATGAGCAACGGGAGGTCGTCGCCCGCGCGGAGCGCCGGCGCAGACGTGGCGCGGTCAATGGAAGCGGCGTGCGGGGCTGCCGCCGCGACGAGGTCCGTGAAGCCGAAGACCGAGACCCGATCGCCTGAAATCAGCTGCTCGGCATTGACGAGGTGGCCGCGAGCCACCATGACGCAGACGGTCCGGCCCTCTTCATCAGTCAGAAAAAAGTCGTGTCCCTCCTCGACCGTCGCGCGTACATTATGGGTGGACATCGCACTACGGGACCAGATGTGGGATTTAGGGCTACCTTTTGAGCCGGTTGGGAGCATGGGGCGGATGGTTCCTCGAACGTGCACGCGAGAGCCGACGGGCAGTCGCTCCGCGGACGCGATCGTGATCGGCGCCGTGCCGAGCGCGCGCAAGCGGTTCTGGAGCAGGCGGCGCGCGGCGGCGGAGCTCCGTCGCAGGCCTGCCGTCCACTCGCTGCCGCAGAGGGTCGCCAGGGAGCGCCAGGAGCGAAACCCCTCGAGCGCCTCGCGGAGCCGCGCGCTGCCGCCGTTCGCCACCTCGAGCAGCAGCGTCCGGAGCCGCGCGAGCGCGAGCGGCTCGGGACCGGTCGACACGCGGCGGAACCCTCCCGCGAACGGATGCTCGCCGGCGGCGTTTGTCTGCATGCCGAGGTCCTCCATGCCGATGTTCCTATCGGGTGGTCGCGGCGCGGACAAGAGC
Source organism: Polyangia bacterium (assembly GCA_035939455.1). Lineage (GTDB taxonomy): Bacteria > Myxococcota_A > Polyangia > Fen-1088 > Fen-1088 > DASZFV01. The sequence goes on along the minus strand of DASZFV010000300.1, from coordinate 72 downwards.
GGGCGCGGAGCCTAGCGCATCCATGGAACCTACGCTCTCCCGCCGCTGCGACGCCTGCGGCTATCGCTTCGA
>DASZFV010000299.1:0-1539 GCA_035939455.1 Polyangia bacterium | reverse complement strand
GCGGGCCGAGCAACGTCGCCGGCGACGCCGCGCAGGCTGCAAAACGCCATGCGGCCGCACGTGTCGGCCGATCTCGACGACGACGACGTGCTGTCGGGCGCCTCGTCGCGGGGGCGGCGCGGGCGTGGTGGCGCCGATTCGTTCCTCGACGCCGACATCGGGGACGACGACGATCTCTCGCTGGCGTTCAAGCCGCGGCGCACGGGCCTCAAGATCTTCGGCGTGCTCGTGTTCGTGGGCCTCGCGGCGGGCGCCGCCTGGTTTATGTTCAGGGATCCGCATGCCTTCCACCTCGCGAGCGGCACGCCAATTCCGCCGGCCGGCGCCCCGCCCGCCAACGGGAGCTCGAGCGCCGCCGCGCCAGCGCCTGTCGCGCCGGCGGCGGCCGCAGGTGCGCGGGTCGACCCGACGGCGGCGGCCGTCCCTGCCGCGCCCCCGGCGCCGCCGGTGAAGCCTGCCGCCCAGGCGCCCCCGCCGCCCCCCGCAGCGGCTCCGGCGCCCGTCGCGGCGGCTCCGGTGCCCGCGGCGCCCGTCGCGGCCGCGCCGCCGCCCGAGGCGACGAGGGCGCGGTCCTACGAGCAGCTCGTCGACGACGCCGATCGCGCGCTCGAGAACGGGCAGACGTCGAAGGCGCAGAAGCTCTACGAGGATGCCCTGCGGCTCCAACCGAACGGAGTCGCGGCCATGACCGGCTCTGCCTACGTTCTGCTCGACAAGCGTCACCCGCTCGCCGCCATTGGCCTGTTCAAGCAGGCCCTGTCGAACGCGCCGCACTTCGCGCCCGCGCTCTTCGGGCTCGGCGAGGCCTATCGCGGCGAGGGCGAAGCGGCCCAAGCCATCGACGCCTACAAACGCTACCTCGAGCAATCACCGACGGGCACGGACGCTCCCGCGGCGCGCCGCCAGATCAAAGAGCTCGGCGAGTCCGGATCGGCGTCCCACGACCAAGGGCCCTCCGCCGTCATCCCGCAAGGCACGCGCGGCGAAGCCCCGATCGCTCCGCCGCCGGTGCCCGCGCCCTAGGCGGACGCGGAGGCCTCGACGAGGTCGGCGAGCGTGTCGAGGACGCCGATGATCGTGCCCACGGGCGCGTCGCCGTCGATCTCGCCTCGAAACGGCGGCGGACCCTCGAGGGAGTCCGCCCCCGCGGCGTGGTAGCGCGCCGCCGTCCCGCACCAGAGCGAAACGAGCCCGGCCGCGGCCTCGCGCAGGACGCGTCCCCGCAGCGCGGGATCGCCGAGCGGCGCTCGACCGTGGACGCTGAGCTTGCCGTCGAACATTTCGTCACCGGTCTTCATGCGCGGAAGCCGGACGCGTTGGTCGAGGCCGCGCGCGAGCCAGCTGCGGTGGCGCTCGATGGTGGCGTCGGGCGCGCCGCGGGGCGCTTCGCCGACCGTGGCCTCGAGCTCGACGAGCGCGCCGCGCCGCCGCAAAAGACGCATGACGACCGGCCATCCGCGCCGATGCGCGCGGATGCGGCTCACCTCGACCTCCCCTTCCTCGACGACGACGGCCTCCGAGCGGCTGTCGTCGGGGCTC
>DASZFV010000298.1:0-20488 GCA_035939455.1 Polyangia bacterium | reverse complement strand
GAGTTTTAGCCTTGCGGCCGTACTCCCCAGGCGGAGTGCTTAACGCGTTAGCTACGACGCCTCCGGGGTCAATACCAGAAACATCTAGCACTCATCGTTTACGGCGTGGACTACCAGGGTATCTAATCCTGTTTGCTCCCCTAGCTTTCGCGCCTCAGCGTCAGTTATGGTCCAGTGCGCCGCTTTCGCCACAGGTGTTCCTCCCGATATCTACGCATTTCACCGCTACACCGGGAATTCCACCCCCCTCTTCGGTACTCTAGCTTGCCAGTTTCGGATGCACTTCCTCGGTTGAGCCAAGGGCTTTCACATCCGACATAACAAACCGCCTACGTGCGCTTTACGCCCAATAATTCCGAGCAACGTTTGCACCCCCTGTATTACCGCGGCTGCTGGCACAGGGTTAGCCGGTGCTTGCTAAGGAGGTACCGTCAGGGCCCGGTGGTATTAAGACCGGACTTATTCGTCCCTCCCCACAGAGCTTTACGACCCGAAGGCCTTCATCACTCACGCGGCGTGGCTGGGTCAGGCTTTCGCCCATTGCCCAATATTCCCCACTGCTGCCTCCCGTAGGAGTCTGGGCCGTGTCGCAGTCCCAGTGTGGCTGATCATCCTCTCAGACCAGCTACCCGTCTAAGCCTTGGTGAGCCATTACCTCACCAACTAGCTGATGGGGCGCGGGCTCATCTTCCGGTGACAGCTTCCAAGGAGAGGCCATCTTTCCCAACAGCGCCCGTAGGCGCCGCTGACGTATGCGGTATTAGCAATCCTTTCGGACTGTTGTCCCCCGCCGGAAGGTAGATTACCCACGTGTTACGCACCCGTCCGCCACTTTACTAGTAGACCGAAGCCTACATTCTCGTTCGACTTGCATGTGTTAGGCCCGCCGCTAACGTTCGCTCTGAGCCAGGATCAAACTCTCCAGTTAAATCTACAACGACCACCCAATCCAAGGATTTCGCCGAGGACCGGGAGCCGCCATTGACAACTCGAGAATGAGGACCGAATCCGAAGATCCGGAGCTCATGTACTGCTTGCTCGGAACTCACTAAATTGTCGGGGTATTTGGAGCTCTCGTTTGCACGAGAAACTCTTCGTACCTTCGAACTTGATTTGCTATTCAGCTTTCAGAGACCGACGCGACAAATCCCTGTGAAGGTAGGAGCCCGAACCACAGCGGACTACCCGGCCGACCAGGGAGCGCAGAGTCTATTGAAACTCGCTCCAGAGTCAATTCTTTTTTTCGTGAATCTTTCGTTCGCGTTTCAAAGCGCGGCTTCCACGGAAGGCTTCGGTTTCATTCGATAATAGAACCGGCTCCGTTCCCCGATGGGCACGTTCGGCCGAGACGGCCCTTGTGCCACTCCCCGACCACGACGCCCCGAAAGCAGTCACGCAGTATGCCATCAGCACCCTTTCGCGCAAGACAAAAGCGAAAGCGGGGCGCCGGGAGCGCCCCGCGTGGCGAGGCGCCGCGGCGCGCGTTAGTCTGTCGCCGCGGTGCCGGTCTGTACACAGTGCGCGGCTGAGCTCGCGGGAGGCGAGCAGTTTTGCGGCCACTGCGGCGCCGCGGCTCATGCCGGGGTGCAAGCAGAAGACCCGTGGCTCAACCGTGTCATCGACGGCCGCTACCGGGTGCTCGCGCGCATCGGCGCTGGCGGGATGGGGATCGTCTACCGCGTCGAGCACCTGCGGCTGGGCAAGATCGCGGCGATGAAGGTGCTTGCGCCCGACACGGCGACGAAGGACGAGATGGTGCAGCGCTTCCGCCTCGAGGCGCAGGCCGTGAGCAAGCTCAATCACCCGAACATCGTTCACACCTTCGACTTCGGGCAGTTCGAAGACGCGCTCTACCTCATCATGGAGCACGTCAAGGGCGACGATCTCGGGGCGGTGCTCAAGCGGGAGGGCCCGCTGGCTTTTCCGCGCGCGGCGAAGCTCTTCGTGCAGGCCTGCTCGGCGCTCACGGAGGCGCACGACCACGGCATCATCCACCGCGATCTCAAGCCCGAGAACTTGATGATTCATCGTCGGCGCGACGGAAGCGAGCACGTCAAGGTCCTGGACTTCGGCCTCGCCAAGCTGCGCGAGCGCGACGAGTCCGCCTCCATCACGACGGGCAAGCAAGTTCTGGGCACGCCGTACTACATGTCGCCAGAGCAAGTGCGCGGCGAGACGCTCGATCCGCGCGCCGACGTCTACAGCCTGGGCGCGACGCTCTACCGCGTGCTCACGGGCGCGCCGCCGTTCCAGGCGCCGTCGCCCGTCGGAGTGCTCTCGAAGCACCTCACGGATCCCGTCGTCCCGCCGCGCGCGCGCGCGCCCGAGCGCGGGTTGCCGCCGGAGGCCGACGAGATCGTGCTTCGCGCGATGGCGAAGGGTGTCGAGGCCCGGTACCCGTCGTCGGCGGCGTTCCAAGCGGACCTCGAGCGCGTCCTCGCGGGCGGCGCCGGGAGCCCGCGCGCGGCGGCGCCGCCGTCCCCTTCCATCCCGGCGGGCGAGGCGCCGACCCTCGCGCTGCCGGAGGCCGAGGCCGGCGATGGCAGCGACCCCGCGGGACTGCGCCGACAAGATCTCGACCACTTCGAGCGCGCGCTGCGCCGGCGGCGGCGGCTGCTCGTGCTCGCGTTGCCGCTCGGAATCGCGGCGCTCGTGGGCGGCGCCATCGTCGTGACCCGGATGCGCGGCGAGAAGCCCGTCTCCGTCGAGATCGAGCCGAACAACACGGCGGGGTATGCAAACCTCCTCGCGTCGGGGCGTCCCGTGCGGGGCAGCATCGGCGGCGCGATCGAGGGGGGAAATCCCGATATCGACTACTTCCGAGTTCCGGTCGGCCGCGGCGCGCGCGTCGTGAGCGCGCGGCTCGACGGGGTGCCGGGGCTCGATCTGGTGCTCGAGCTGTTCGATGCCCAGGGGCGGCGCCTCGCGAAGAGCGACGCCCACGGGCGCGGCGCCGGCGAGTGGCTGCAGCCCACGTCGATCGGCCCTGCAGAGGCGTTCCTCGCGGTGCGCGAGATCCGGGTCCAAGGGCAAACCCCCGCTCAGGCGCCGAGCGATCCTTACACGCTGACGGTCACATGGGGAGCGCCACAGACGGGCTGGGAGATCGAGCCGAACGACTGGGAGGCGGCCGCCACTCCGCTGGCGCTCGGGACCTCGATGCGCGGGTACCTCGGCGAGCCCGACGACAAGGATTGGTTCGCGATCACGCCCGCGACGGGCGGCCTGCTGCGCGTCCGCGTGACGGCGCCCGACGGCGTCGACATCGTGCTCCTCCACGATGGCACCGGCAAGCGGGTGACGAACAAGGCCGGCCCCGGCGCGGACGAAGAGGCGGCCTGGGAAGTGACGGCTGGCGCGCCCACCGTCGTGGGCGTCGAGCGCAAGCTGCCGCGCGGCGACCTCAAGGACGCCGACCTCGGCGGATTCGATGCTCCCTACGAGCTCAAGGCCACGGTCGAGGCACCGGCCGCCCGCTGACGCGCGCGCGCCGGGTCAAGGGCGCAGCAACCTCGCCGCTTCCTTCGCGTGATAGGTGAGGATCATGTCGGCGCCGGCGCGGCGGATCGACAGCAGCGTCTCGAGCATGACGCGATCGTGGTCGATCCAGCCCTTCTCGGCGGCCGCCTTGAGCATGGCGTACTCGCCCGAGACGTTGTACGCGGCCACGGGGAGATCGAACTCGCGACGCACCTCGCCGATGACGTCGAGGTAGGCCAGGGCGGGCTTGACCATGACGATGTCGGCGCCCTCCTCGACGTCGAGCGCGACCTCACGGATGGCCTCGCGCACGTTGGCCGGATCCATCTGGTAGCCGTGGCGATCGCCGAAGGCTGGCGTCGAGTCCGCCGCGGCGCGGAAAGGTCCGTAGTAGGCCGAGGCGTACTTCGCGGCGTACGAGAGGATCGCGACGTGGTGGAAGTTTTCCTCGTCGAGTCCCTCGCGCAGGAAGCCCACGAAGCCGTCGAGCATGCCCGAGGGCGCGACGATGTCGGCGCCGGCGCGCGCGTAGGAGAGCGCGAGGCGGCCCAGGTTCTCGAGCGTGGCGTCGTTGTCGAGCTCGGCGTCGTCCCTCCGGATGACGCCGCAGTGGCCGTGCGTCGTGTACTCGCAGAAGCACGCGTCGACGGCGACCGCGAGCTCGGGGACGGCCTTCTTGATGGCACGCACGGCCTTTTGCACGACGCCCTCGGGGTGCCAGGCCTCGCTGCCGACCTCGTCCTTCTTCTCGGGCAGGCCGAACAGGATGACGGCCGGCACGCCGAGCTTGGCGATCTCTTCAGCCTCGCGCGCGAGCATGTCGACCGAGAAATGAAACTGGCCAGGCAGCGACGAGATCTCGTTGCGCACGCCTTTGCCGGGACAGACGAATAGCGGGAAGATGAAGTTGTCGGGCGCGAGCGTCGTCTCGCGCACGAGGCGGCGCAGCGCCGGCGTGCGGCGCAGCCGTCGGGGGCGCGTGTCGGGGAAGGCCATCGGCAGAGCGTAGCCGATCTGTCGGCCCGGCGCGCGCGCGGGCGTCAGCGGGGCCGCGGGGGTGTCACGCGCCGGGCCGCCAACGCGGCCGCGAGCGCCTGCATGCTCGGCACGTCGGGCATGGCATCGACGCGCACGCCGAGCTCGGCCGCGGCCGCTGCCGTCGTCGGTCCGATGACCGCGACCGTCGCGCCCGCGAGAGCGTCCGCTCCCCAGCGGGCGCAGAAGGCCCGCAGGGCGGACGGGCTCGCAAACGCCGCGGCGTCGAAGGCGGGCAGTGGCGCGAGGTCACGCACGGGACGCGTCTGCGAGACCGGAACGACATCGACGAGGCAGCCCTGCGCGACGAGGACGTCGCGGAGGTGCTCTCGTCCGCCGAGGGTTTGCGGGAAGAGCACGCGCGTCCCGGGCGGCAGGTTGGCGAGCGCCGTCGCGAGCCCCTCCTGGCGCTGGTCGTCCGCCGGCGGCACGAGGTCCACGCGCAAGCCGGCGTCCCCCACGGCGCGCGCCGTCTTGGCGCCCACGGCGGCGACGCGCGGCCGGCCAAGCCAGGCGCGCGCGCGCGTGGCCTCGGCGCGAGCGATCGTGAAGCGGACGGCCGACGGGCTCGTGAACACGATCCAAGCGTGAGCTGGGCCCGCGAGCGCGGCGTCGAGGGCGGTCCAGTCGGGCGGCGGCGCGAGCTCGATCGTTGGGTAGATCACGGCCTCAGCGCCGAGCGCCCGGAGCGCGTCGCCGAGCGCCGGGGCCTGCTCGCGCGGGCGGGTCACGAGCACGCGCCAGCCGCGCGGGGGCGAGGGATCATCGACCACAGTTTGATGATACCGTGGCGCGTGATTTTTCGTCGGGCGCTCATCGGACTGTCGCTGCTGGCTCTCGTCGCGGCCCCTGCTTGCAAGAGCTCGGCGGCTCAGCGGCCAACGGCGAGCGCCGCCCCCGCGGAGGCGCCCGCGGCGACCGTCGTCGTGGACACGGGCGAGCGCAAGGTCACCTTCCACGTCGAGCTCGCGCGCACCGAGGCCGAGCACGAGAAGGGCCTCATGTACCGTGAGCACCTGGCGCCCGACGCGGGCATGCTGTTCCTGTTCGACCGCCCGTCGATGCAGACCTTCTGGATGAAGAACACCCTCATCCCCCTCGACATGATCTTCATCTCGGGCGATCACACGATCGCGGGAGTCGTCGTCGACGCGGAGCCCCTCACGCTCACGCCGCGCAGCGTGAACCTGCCATCGCAGTACGTGCTCGAGATCGGCGGCGGCCTCTCGATGCGCCTGGGCATCCGGGCGGGCGCGACCGTCGAGCTCCACGGCGTAGACGGGCCCTGAAGGTGCAGCAAGCTCGCGCGATGCTGCCCATGCTCGCGACGCTCGCAGACGCGCCGCTGCGCGATCCGCACCTCGTCTACGAGCGCAAGTACGACGGCATCCGCGCGCTCGTCACGGTGACGCCCGACGCGCGCGGCGTGACCGTGTCGATCGCATCACGCCTCGGAAACGACAAGTCGGCGCAGTTCCCCGAGATCGTCCAGGCGCTCGAGGTGTGGGCGCGAGGACGGCGGCAAGCCGTCGTGCTCGACGGCGAGATCGTCGCGCTCGACGGAGCGGGCCAGCCGCTCGGGTTCGGACGCCTGCAGCCGCGCATTCACCTCACGGGCGGCAAGGACGTCGCGCGCCTCGCGGCCACCCAACCCGTCGCGCTCTACGTCTTCGACCTGCTGCGAGAGGGCGACGAGGACCTCTGCAAGCTGCCGCTCGCCGAGCGCCGCCAGAGGCTCGAGGCGACATTCGCGCCGGCGCGTCAGTCGCGGGAAGGCGTCATTCGCCTCTCGCGTCAGGTCGCGGGCGACGGGGAGGCGCTCATGGCGGAGGCGCAGGCCGCCGGCTGGGAGGGGCTCGTCGCCAAGGACGCGCGCTCGCTCTACCGCCCCGGCCGGCGCACTGCCGACTGGCGCAAGCTCAAGCTCGTCAAGCGGCAGGAGCTCGTCGTCGGCGGCTGGACGGAGCCGCGCGGCTCGCGGCACCGCTTCGGCGCGCTGCTGCTCGGCCTGCCGACGCCGGACGGTCGGCTCCGTTACGTCGGACACGTCGGCGGCGGCTTCTCAGAGAACGCGCTGCGCGCCCTGGGCGCGCGCCTCGACGCGCTCGCGCAGAAGTCCTGCCCGTTCGAGACGGCGCCGCCGTCCAACGACAAGCCGCACTGGATCCGGCCGGCCCTCGTCGCCGAGGTTCGGTTCAGCGAGTGGACCAAGGACGGGAACCTGCGCCACCCGGTCTTCATCGGCTTGCGCGACGACGTCGTTGCCACGGCGATCGCGCGCGAAACGGCCGCGCCCGCAGCGCTCGAGGAGCTGCTCGTGAGGAAGTCCGCAACTGCGTCCAGGCCGTCAGTCGCCGTGTCCCGGCCGTCCACGAAGAAGCGCGCCGTCGCGGCGGTGCCCCAGACGGTCGTCCCGGCCGGCGACGATACGGCGGCTGTCCTCGACTCGCTCGCCGCGCTCGAAGAGCGGGGGTCGGGCCGCCTCACGCTGCCGTCGGGTGACGTGCTCGAGCTCGGCAACCTCAAGAAGGTCCTCTGGCCCGAGCTCGGCATCACGAAGGGCGAGCTCTTGCGCTACTACGTGACGATCGCGCCGCTGCTCCTGCCCGTCGTGCGCGATCGGCCCCTCGTCATGCGCCGCTTCCCGAACGGCATCGCGCACGCGGCCTTCTATCAGCACCGCGCCCCCGACGACCTGCCGCCCGGCGTGCGCGCCGCGCCCGTGCCGGGAGACACCGACGTGCCGGCGCGCCTCGTCGGCGGCTCGCTCACGACGCTGCTCTACATGGCCCAGCTGGCCGTCCTCTCGCAAGACCCTTACTTTTCGCGCATTCAATCCGTCGCGACGATGGACTTCGCCGCCATCGATCTCGACCCCATGGACGGCGCGAGCTTCGAGCGCGTGCTCGACGTCGCGCGCTGGGTGCGCGACGAGCTCGAGGCCCTGGGCGTGGCGTCCTTCCCCAAGACGTCGGGCGCGAGCGGCCTGCACGTGTACCTCCCGCTGCCGTCCGGCACGTCCTACAAGGCCGGCATGCTCTTCTGCCAGATCGTGGGCGAGCTCGTCGCCAAGAAGCACCCTCGGGACGCCACGGTGGAGCGCACGGTGAACCGGCGCGATCCCACGACAGTCTACGTCGACTGCCTGCAGAACATCGAGGGCAAGACGTTGGCGTGCGCCTACAGCGCGCGCGCCAGCGTCTACGGCGGGGCCTCGACGCCGCTCACGTGGGCCGAAGTGGACGCGGGCGTCGACCCGAAGGACTTCACGATCCGCACGCTGCCGGCGCGCGTGCGCCACGTCGGCGATCTATGGGAGGCGCTGCGCGCGTCGAGCGGCATCGACCTCGCGGCGGCGCTCGCGCACGTCCACGCCCGCCACGGCCGGTGAGGAGCCCGTCTGCGGAAGACGGTTTCGGCGCGGCGTTTTGGTGATAAGAGTAGCGGGCTTCCAAACTGGAAACCCGACCCGGAGGATTTGCATGCGCCCGCGAACCGTCATCGCTCCACGTTATCTGCCTCTCGTTCTCGCCCTCGTGTCCGTCGTCTCGGCGGCGCGCCCGGCGCGCGCACAAAGCGTCTGCGGCGAAGACCCCGAAAAGGGCGACTTCACCCTGGACGAGGCCACGAAGGGCCTCAAGGGGCCCAAGGAGGGGACGCTCACGGCGAAGATCGAGACGTCGATGGGCGCGTTCACCTGCGAGCTCTTCGACAAGAAGTCTCCGAAGACCGTCGCGAACTTCGTGGGCCTCAGCCGCGGCGTCCGACCCTGGTGCGACGAGAAGACCAAGACCTGGGTGAAGAAGGCGTTCTACGACGGCTTGATCTTCCACCGCGTCATCCCGAGCTTCATGATCCAGGGCGGCGATCCCCTGGGCGTCGGCCGCGGCAACCCGGGCTACAAGTTCAACAACGAGAGCGACGCGAGCTTGATCTTCGACAAGCCGGGCGTGCTCGCCATGGCCAACGCGGGCCGCGACACGAACGGGTCGCAGTTCTTCATCACCGAGACGCCCCAGCCGGCCCTCAACGGCGGCTACACGATCTTCGGCCAGTGCGAGCCCACGGACCTCGTGGGACAGATCGCGCGCGTGCCGCGCTCGCCCGGCGACAAGCCGACCAAAGACGTCGCGATGACGAAGGTGACGATCGCGCGCGGCAAGCCGGCCAAGACCGCCGGCAAGGCCAAGAAGGAAAAGGCGGCGGACAAGTCCGACAAGCCGGCGGACGCCGCTCAAAAATAGGGCTCCGGCCGCCGGCGCCGCCGGCGGGTTTCGCTCTCGAGCTCCATCGTTCCGATTCCTCTTCGGGGAGGCGCACGCCCACGTGAAGCACTTCGTTCTCGATACCAACATCCTGCTGCACGACCCGCGCGCCATCACGCAGTTCGCGGACAACGAGGTGGTCATCCCGATCTTCGTCATCGAGGAGATCGACAACTTCAAGAAGGAGGCCTCGGAGCTGGGCCGCAACGCGCGCGAAGTGGCGCGCCTGCTCGACCGCCTGCGGTCCGAGGGCGCGCGCCTGTCCGACGGCGCGCCGCTGCCCAACGGCGGGCGCCTCCGCGTCGCCTCGGCGGCGCGCTCGGTGCCGACGACCCTGCGCGAGAGCCAGATCGCTGACTATCTCATCCTCATGGTGGCGCTCGACGTGCGCGACGCCAACAAGGGCGAGCCCACGATCTTCGTCACGAAGGACGTCAACCTCCGCATCCGCGCCGATTCCCTCGGGCTGACCTCGATGGACTTCGAGGCCGAGCGCATCGACATCGACGAGCTCTACTCGGGCATGACTGAGCTGCCCGTGGCGGCCGCCGACGTCGACACGTTCTACGCGCAGAACACGCTCGAGCTCGCCCAGAGCACGCTCAAGGCCAACCAGTACGTCCTCCTGCGCGACAAGGACAACCCGTCGCACAGCGCGCTCGGGCGCTTCGACGGGACCACGAAGAAGCTCGTGCCGCTGCGCAAGGTTCGCGACGGCATCTGGGGCATCCGCCCGCGCAACAAGGAGCAGCACTGCGCGCTCGACCTCTTGCTGGCCGACGACGTCAAGCTCGTGACTCTCGTCGGCAAGGCAGGGACGGGCAAGACCATGCTCGCCATCGCCGCGGGCCTCCAGAAGGTCGTCGAGGAGCAGCTGTACTCGAAGCTGCTCGTCTCGCGCCCCATCTTTCCGCTCGGGCGCGACGTCGGCTACCTGCCGGGGACCATCGAGGAGAAGCTCAACCCCTGGATGCAGCCCATCTACGACAACGTCGAGTACCTCATGGGCCTGTCCAAAGGCGAGCGCAAGAGCGGGCGCAGCTACCAGGAGCTCATCGACATGGGCTTCATCGAGATCGAGCCGCTCACCTATATCCGCGGCCGGTCGATCCCCAACCAGTTCATCATCGTCGACGAGGCGCAGAACCTCACGCCCCACGAGGTCAAGACCATCATCACGCGCGTGGGCGAGGCCACGAAGGTCATCCTCACGGGCGACCCATACCAGATCGACAACCCCTACGTCGACGCCACGTCGAACGGGCTCACGACCGTCGTCGAGAAGTTCAAGGGCGAGAACGTCGCCGGCCACGTCACATTGTCGAAGGGCGAGCGTTCCGCTCTGGCCGAGCTGGCCTCGAACGTGCTCTGAGCTACTCGCCCGCGGCGGTCGGCTCGGGCGGCGCGTTCCTCGCGTGGTAGCGCCGCAAATAGCTCTCGACGGCCCTTTGGGGGTCGATGCGGATGGCGCGCGCGTACTCCATGACGTAGCCGCGCACGTAGACGGCGGCGGGCATGTCGTCGAAGCGCTCGTCCTCGATAGAGCGCAGGTGGCGCTCGCTGATCTTCGTGCGGTGCGCGATGTCGCCGAGCTCGATGCCGCGGGCCTCACGGATCTTGCGCAGCACGGCGCCGCTGACGTCCTCGCCCATATCGATGACGGGCTCGGGCGACTCGTGCCGGTCGTCCGAAGGGGCGCCCGCGGGCAGGCCGGGCCGGCGGGCGTTGTTCGCGGCCGCGACGCGCACGGCGCGCGCCAGGTCGGCCTCGGGCAGCGCGAGGTCGTAGATGCGGCGCCGCTCGGGCGCGAAGAGCGTGTCGTGCGCAGCGTTGGCGCGCGCGTGCAGATCAGCCAGCTCCTGCTCGTCGTAGAGGCCCGCGATCACAGGCGACGCGGCGCCGTAGATCTCCTTCAGCGTGCGGTAGGCGCGGCGCACCTCCTCGTCGCTCACGCCGGGCTCTGTCTCGAGGATCTCGTAGTAGGTCTGCTCCTCCTCGAGGCGCAGCGGTCCAGTGTGGATGCCCGTCGGGCGCTCGCCCTCTGCGGAGAGCAGGCGCCGCGAGATGCGCTCGATGTTCTTTGCGACCTTAGCCTCGGGGTACTCGGCCATGAGCGGCCGCCGCCGCCGCGCCGCCAGCCACACGGTCTCGTCGGATTCCACGTGCCCGAGATAATCGAAGGCATGCCCGAGGCGCCGGCGCGCGGCCGCCTGCATCCAGCCGCCGAGCTTGAGGTCCGGCAGCGTGCGCGTCTGGTTGACGATGAAGCGCGGCCGGTAGCGCCGGATCTCCTGCTCGAGCCTCTCGGCGGGGCCCGCGCCGTCGCGCGCGGCGCGATAGAGGTCGAGCGCCGCGCGCGGCGGGCCCTGCGGATTCGTGACGAGCTTCTCGAGACCGCGCGTCGCGCGCAGCCTGCGCACGAAGGCGCTCTTGACGAAGCGGTAGGTCGCCTCGATCGACGCCGGGTCCGGCAACGTCACGAGGATCGGCACGTCCGCCGCGAGCCAGAGATCGAGCACGAGCGTCGAGTCGGGAGGCCCCAGATCGAGCACGACGTAGTCGACCTCGAGATCCGCGATGGCGGCGAGGATACCCTTGGCCGTCTGCTTGGGCCGCGTCGCGCCGAACGCCGAGCCCTCCCCGCCGATCAGGCTCACGCCCGCGACGGGCGTGTCCACCATCAGCTCCGTGAGGCCCTCGACGCGCGCGCGCAGGAACTCGCCGAAGCCGCGCGGCGGCCGCGGCGTCCCGAGGAGCAGATGCAACGATCCACCCGCGGGATCCGCGTCGATGGCGACGACCTTCTTGCCAGTCTGCGCGAGGTAGACCGCCACGTTCGCCGCGAGCAGCGAGCGCCCCGTGCCGCCGCGGCCCGCGGCGAAGGCCAGGACGTGGGCCCGCGGGGGGGCTTCCTCCTCGACCCGCTCGGCGTGGGTTTCTTGGTCGGACAGGTCAGCCTGGTCGGGCAACGCGGCCGGCCCGGCGGTCTCGATGCGCGCGGCCTCGCCGGGCGGGTCTTCCGCGTCTTGCGCTTCCGCGGCGTCGACGCCGTCGGGCCCGTCGTCGGCCTCGTCGTCGTCGGGCGCGCTTGCCATGGCCGCTCGTTCTACACCGGCGGGGGCCGCCGGGCGGGGAATTTTGGCTGAGGCCGGGCTGCGCGGGTTTTAGCGCGGCCGCTCCGTCGTGCCCTATAACGGCGCGCGCGTCGCCGGCAGATCGAGACGAACGGTCGTCTTCTTGAAGAAGCCGCCGATGCTGGCGCGGATGTTCCGCCCGGCCGATGGGCGCACCTTCGCGATGGCGTGGGGGGTGCCGCCCTTGATCACGACGAGCCGGTTCGGCTTGGGCGCGACGTAAGAGCCGAGCCCCCCCTCCATCAACAAACGGTTCGCGTCCTCGTTGTCGAGGTGGCTCTGCCACGGTGGCGGCACGGGCAGGTCGCTCGTACCGCGCAGGCGGTGAAAATACACGCCGTACTCGCGCGACACGTCGCGCGCGTGCGACAGCAGCAGCTCACCGCCCCATTCGATGTTCCACTCGGGGTGCGCGTAGTAGATCCAGCTACCCGTGTTGTCCTCCGAGTCGCGGTGCCAGACTAGCCCTTGGCCGGCCTGATAGATCGTCGGCATGGCGCTGAACACCTTCCAGTCGACGTCGTGACGGCCCACCGATGCCGCGAACAGGCCGGCGCAGTCGACCACGGCCTTCATCACGTGGTCGATGGGCGCGCCCGTCGGATACTGACCGTCCCACCTGTGCCCCCAGCCGAAGGTCGGGCCACGCAGCGCCTCGCTGTCCTCGATCAGCCAGTGACCTTGCATACCGAGAGCGTGCACCGGGCTCATGGGCTGCGATTGGAAGTAGTTCCACACGCGGTCGCAAACCTCGGGCGCCAGGACGTCGTCGACGACCGTGAAGAAGTCGGTCTGTGCCGTGACCGTGGCGGATCCAGGCATCGGCACGGAAAACTAACACGCGGGGGGCCGCGACGGCGATGGGCTGATATGCTGCGCGCCTGGCGGGTCTCGCATGTCGGATGCTGTCCGGGTCGCTGCGCAAACGGAATTGTTCACCGTCCTCGACGGCGTCCTTGCAGTCGATCAAACGGATCGCCTCTGGAATTTTTTCCAGCTGCAGCCGTTCCAGCGCGTCGACGCGTTGGGCCTGCAGGGACAGTGGCTCCTGGAAGACAGCGCAGTCCTGCGCGGTCCCACGATCGGTTGGGGTCAGGCCTGGGACGCGCAGTACCCGACCAAAACCCCGGTTGACGATCTGCTCCAGGCGATCGTCGATGCCGCCCCGCATTTTGCGGCGACCGCCGGCCGGCGCGGCGCCGACTGGGACGTGTTCAGCGCCGCGCCGACCCTCTATTCGGCTGGCCAGGGCCTGGTGTGGCACCGTGACGTCGACGGCGACGCCGCGAGCTGGATCTACTACGCGCACCGCGAGTGGAATATCGAATGGGGCGGCGAGCTGTTCGTCGCGCTCGAACCCGACGTGCCCGGCGAGTACGGGGCCTTCCTGCATCGCCTGCGCCCCATGTCGGACGTCTCGGCGCCGCCGGCGTGGCCGAGCCACCTGGACAACCGGGACGCCAGCCAGCTGTTGATGGAGCGCGGCGTCGGGTCGTACGTCGCGGCCAAGCCCAACCGCATGGTCGTCATCAAGGGGGGCACGCCCTATGCCATCGCCAAGGTCCGCCCCTCCGCGGGCCGGCACATTCACGCCAGCGTCGGCGGCGTGTTCAAACGGAAAGCTCAGCCGACGAAAATGAACCGGCGAAAATGAGCTCGGCTCGAGCCGCTCGCCCGCGGCCGCTCAGGCTCAGTCTTTGAGCTCGACGTTCCAGTACGACGCGTCGGCGACGCCCAGGAACGGCAGCCACTCGCGGTACCGGACCTTGCCGCCGTTCGTGCGGAAGGTCGGCGTCCAGCGCGGCCGCATCGGCACCTTGAGCAGCTTCATGTGCGCCTGCTCGGGCGTGCGCGCGCCCTTCGTGAGGTTACAGTCGATGCAGCAGCAGACGACGTTCTCCCAGGTCGTGCGGCCGCCCTGGGCGCGCGGCACGACGTGGTCGAGGTTGAGGTCGACGCGCGGCAGCTCCTGCCCGCAGTACTGACAGGCGTTGGCGTCGCGCATGTAGATGTTGTGGCGCGAGAAGCGCACCTTCGTGCGCGGGATGCGATCGTAGAGCTGCAGGACGATGACGCGCGGCACGCGGATGGCGCGGGTCACCGTGCGGATGACGTCGTGGTCGCCCACCTCGGCCGACAGCTGCGCCCAGCTCTCGAAGTCGAAGGTCTTGAACTCGAGGTCGACGACCCGAGCCACGCCCGAATACAACAGCGAGAAGGCCCGTCGGACGTTCGTGACGTGGATGGGCTGGTAGTGCCGGTTGAGAACCAGGACCGCAGTGTTCGTCATCGAGGGGCCCGTGACTAAAATGTAGCAGGCCGGCTCTCGCTCCGCAAAAGGGCTCACCGCATCAGCGCGCCGCGACGGCGGCTGTTTCTGGGCTAAAATCGCCCAGCCGTGAGCCTTCAGCCGGTCTCAGCGCTCGTCGCCGCCATCGTGAGCTTCGCGATCGGCGGCTCGGTGCTGCTGCGCGAGCCCCGGCGGCGCGCCCACGTGCTGTTCGCGACGCTCTCCTTCAACATCGCGGCGTTCTGCCTCATCTCGTTCTTCGCCAAGCGCTTCGAGTCGCCGCTCCTCGGCTGGCTCGCGCTGCTCGTGGCGGTCTCGCTGCCCGCGACGGCCCAGCGGTTCTTCCAGGCCTTCCTCGGCGACGAGGCCGGGCCGCCGCCGCTGTCGCGCTCGACTGTCGTCGGCGCGGTCGTGCTCTACACGGCGCTCTTCTTTTCGCGCTTCATCGAGCCGCTGCACACGACGACCTGGTTTGGCGTCGCCTTCCTCGCCTACGTGTTCGCGGGCCTCTACCTCTCGGTCTTCTATCTCTACAAGCGATACCGCGCGACGCCCTCGCGCGTCGAGAAGACCCGCCTCCTCTATCTGCTCGTGGGCGGGTTCGCCACTGTGACGTCAGTGCTCCTCGAGTCGGTCCCGCGCGGCCCGAGCTTCGGGAGCGCCTTCATCATCGTCTACCTCTACTTCCTTTCGCAGAACCTCGTTAGATACCGCCTGCTCGATCTCAACGAGCTGCTCGGTCGCATGGTCGTCCTCGGCACGCTCGTCTTCATCCTCTCGCTCATCTACGGCCTGCTCGTGAGCTGGGTGGGCAGCGAGGAGCACGGGCTCTTCTTCTTCAACTCGCTGCTGGCCTCGGCGACGATCGTCATCCTCATCGAGCCACTTCGCGGCCGCGTCGAGGGCGCCATCAATCGCTGGATGTTCCAGGAGAAGTACGAGCTGTCGCGGCGCATCGAGACGCTGCGCGCCGACCTGGCCAACGTCATCGACATGCGCGTGCTCGTGCCGCGCGTGCTCTCGGCGCTCGAGGACTCGCGCCGCATCACGCACGCGTCGATCTACCTCGCCGATCCCGACGGGTCGGGCTTCGAGCTCGCCGGGCACGTCGGGCCGCGGCCCGAGGCGCGCTTCGACGCCATCGCGCACCGCGCCTTCTTCGAGCGACTGCGCCGCGCCGGCGTCGTCACGCTCGAGGGCGTCGAGCGCGAGATCGCGGCGAGCCGCACGACGCCCGAGGAGCTCGAGAGCCTGCAGCTCATGCTGCGCACCCTCGAGCAGATGAACGGCTCGGTGGCGCTGGCCTTCTCGGGCGAGGACCAGCTCCTCGGCATGCTCGTGCTGCGCGACGAGCGCCTGCGCGAGGCTTACTCCACCGACGAGATCGAGCTCTTCCGCCTGGTCGCGACGACGATCGGCGTGACGCTGCAGAACTCGCAGGTCTACGAGCGCATGAAGGAGCGCGATCGCCTCGCGGCCCTCGGCCAGATGGCGGCCGGCCTGGCCCACGAGATCCGCAATCCGCTCGGCTCGATCAAGGGCGCCGCGCAATTCCTTCAGCCGACCATTAAGACGGCGGGCCCATCGACGCCGGGCAAGGCGCCCGCCGCTGCCGACCTGGGCGACCAGCTGGAGTTCCTCAACATCATCGTCGAGGAGGTGAACCGCCTCAACAAGATCGTCTCGCAGTTCCTCGACTACGCGCGCCCTTACCGCGGCGAGCAGAAGCCGCTCGAGATCGCCGACGTCCTCAAGAAGACGCTGCAGCTCCTCGCCAAGGAAGAGGTCAGCCACTTCGAGATCACGACGGCCTTCGCGGAGCGCCTGCCACCCGTGCGCGCCGACGCCGAGCAACTCCTGCAGGTCTTCCTCAACCTATCGTTGAACGCGCTCCAGGCCATGCCCCAGGGCGGCAAGCTGCACATCTCGACGGGGCTGCGCCGCGCCACGCGCCGAGGCGCCGCGGCGGCCTTCCTCGAGATTCGCTTCCGGGACAGCGGCGTCGGTATTCCCCCTACGGATCTCAAGAACCTCTTCATTCCGTTCTTCACGACGAAGGACAAAGGGACGGGGCTGGGCTTGCCCATCAGCCAGCGCATCATCGAGAACCACGGCGGCACGATCGAGGTGCGCTCTCAGCCGGGCGAGGGGGCGACCTTCACGGTGCTGCTTCCCGTCGAGGCAGACGCCTACGCAGCCTACGCCGAGCCCAAGGTGATCGACAGCGGGCGTCGCACGCCGACGGCGCAGCCCGTGCCTCTGACACCCGCCTCCCGCGTGCGCCCGCCCATTCGCGGGTCGGGACCTCATCCCGCGCCGGTGGTCGTGGGCGCCCCGCCACCCGCCGCGGCGACCTCTGGAGCGGCGAAGCCGGGAGTGGCGGCGGTCGGCGTAGCTGTGTCGCGTTCGCCCACGACGGCAGTCACCGCCCGAAAAGGGTAAGCTGGGGCCGCCGTGACCTTGACAGTGGACTCAGGCGCCCAGCGCGTCCTCATCGCCGACGACGAGCTCAACATGCGCCGCGTGCTAGAGGCCATCCTGCGCCGCGAGGGCTACGACGTCCTCACGGCCGCCAACGGGATCGACGCGCTCGCCGGCATGAACCGAGACGTCCACACGGTCATCACCGACCTCAAGATGCCGGGGCTCGACGGCATGGGGCTGCTCAAGAAGCTCTCCGCCGACTACCCCGACGTCCCGGTCGTCATGATCACGGCGCACGGCTCGGTGGAGAACGCCGTCGAGGCGGTCAAGCTCGGCGCCTTCGACTACCTCGAGAAGCCGTTCGAGCAGGAGCAGATCCGCCAGGTCGTCGCCAAGGCGCTGTCGACGTTCGCGCTCGCGCGCCGCGACGCCCGCCCCGACGAGACGGCGGGGCGCGGCCGCTTTCGCCTCATCGGCGAGTCGTCTGCCATCAAGCAGATCTACGGCGTCGTCGAGAAGGTCGCCAATACGCCGTCGACCGTCCTCATCACGGGCGAATCGGGCACGGGCAAGGAGCTCATCGCGCGCGCGCTGCACGAAAACTCCTCGCGCCACGGCGCGCCCTTCATCAAAATCAACTGCGCCGCGATTCCGAAGACGCTCATGGAGTCCGAGCTCTTCGGGTACGACAAGGGCGCCTTCACGGGGGCCGTGGGGGCCAAGCCGGGCCGCTTCGAGCTCGCGCACGGCGGCACGTTGTTCCTCGACGAGATCGGGGAGATCCCCATCGAGATGCAGGTCAAGCTGCTGCGGGTGCTCCAGGAGTCGGAGTTCGAGCGCGTGGGCGGCATCAAGACGATCAAGGTCGACGTTCGCCTCGTGACGGCGACGAACCGCGACCTCCTTCAGGAGATCGGCGCGGGTGCGTTCCGCGAGGATCTCTTCTACCGGCTCAACGTCGTGCCCATTCACATCCCACCGCTGCGCGAGCGGCGCGAGGACATCCCGCTGCTCGCCGACCACTTCATCGCCAAGTTCAACGAGCGCCTGCGCAAGCAGATCGAGGGCATCTCGCCCGAGGCCATCGAGCGCCTCGTCGCGCATCCCTGGCCCGGGAACATCCGCGAGCTCGAGAACCTCATGGAGCGGACAGTGCTCTTTTGCGAGGGGCCGCAGATCGGCGTGGCGGACCTCCCGCCCGAGATCAGTCACCTCGCGCCGCTCGCGGCGTCTCACCTTCAGCCCGTGGCGCCGGCGGCGCACGCCGACGAGGTGGCGCGCGTGGTGCCGCTCGGGGCGGGCCTGGCCGCGAGCTCGCTCAAGGAGGCCGTGCGCGCCCAGACCGAGCGAGTCGAGCGTGAGCTCATTCAGCGCGCCCTCGACGAGACGGGCGGCAACGTGACCCAGGCCGCCCGCAAGCTCAAGATCTCGCGCAAGAGCCTCCAGACCAAGATGAAGGAGTTCGGATTGCGCGGGGGGAGCAGCGCCCCCGCGGGCCCCACGGAGGACCCGTAAGGCGAGCCGGGCTCGGCGAAGCGATGCCTGGCGAGGCGGCGTCTGCCCGCATTGAATCGGGGTGCCCGGAAGGTCTTGTGTTACATTGCGCGCGGACCTTGAGAGCCGCCGTCCACAGATTGACCACGCGGGTTGTGGTCGTCCTGGCAGTTCTCGTGTGCGCCGCCTCCGCGCGCGCGGCGGAGGTGACGCGAGTGGTGTCGGCGCTCGACGACGACAACGCCTTCGACTTCAACGTTACGGCGTCGTGGCTGCACGAGGTGAAGAGCGCCTTCATCAAGCGCGAGTCGCAGGAGAACGGGGGCGGTCTCGTCAAGGACCTCCAGTTCGGGCAGACCCGCGACCTCCTGAACCTGCGCATGGACTTCGGGATCCTCTGGGACGTGGGCATTCACATCGAGGCGCCCCTGGTGCTCGCCGACAACCGCCACCTCGACTTCGATCAGAGCGCCGGGTCGGGGTGCACCTATCCCGGCGATCCGCCACCCATCACCTGCGTTAATTCCGAGAACTCGAAGATCCTCCAGAGCGGAATCCTGCCCGGCTTCGGCAGCAAGAGCTCCTACGGCCTCAATTCGCGTACCGGGCAGCCGTTCACGTCGGGCTCGCGAGTCTTCCAAGGTCCGACGCGCAGCGGGTTCGAGTCGCTCAACCTCGGCATCGCGTGGGCGCCCTTCAACCAGCGCCGCGACGACACGCGGCCCACCTGGACACTGGGCTTCGACGCCAAGCTTGACGTCTTCTCCGACATGCGCTTCGACGCGGCCAACCCGGGCGGCAACACCGCGGTCGGGCCCGGCTATCACCAGTTCGTGTTTTCGACCTTCGTCTCGAAGCGTTTCCGCTACTTCGATCCATACTTCGGCGCCTGGTACGATCTCCCCGTGCGCACGAACGGCAGCATCTATCAGGAGATCAGCGGCGGGAACCAGACGGCCGTGAACCCCCAGCAGCGCGCCGGCTTGCTAGCGGGCTTCGAGCAGATCGCCTGGGAGAACCCGCGGGCCGACCAGCGCGTCACCGTCGAGTTTCGCGCGCGCGCCGAGGAACACTTCTACGGCCGCAGTGCGAGCGAGATGTGGGAGGCGCTCGCGGGGTCGTCGAAGTGCACCGCGACGCAAGCCGCGCCCGACTGCCGTCCCGGCATCGACAACAACCTCGGTGACCCGACCTTCAGCCCCTACCCGGGCGTCACCGAGACGCAGCAGTACGCCAGCTTCGGCGGAGATCTGGGCCTCAACGTCCAGGTCGGCAAGTACGCGCGCTTTCGCGGCCTCTTCGGCCTGCTCGTCGACGAGCCCCACTATATCACGTACTCGGGCACGGGCATCGATCGCAACGGTGACGGCCGCGTCGACTCAAACGCCGGGTCTCCCGAGGCCAACGTTCTCTACCGCGACGCGCTCGACGCGCCGGGACGCCGCTTCAAGGTCGAGGGCACCCAGATCTGGTCGCTATTCCTCGAAGGCTCGATCATGTTCTAGAAGGAATGACCGACGTCGGCGCCCCAGCCCCAGAGGTCTATCGCCTCAGCTTGGAGAAGCTGCCACTCGCGGTAGGGCGCTCGCGGCGGTTTGCGCTGCTCGAGCTGCTCGTGGCGGTCACGGCGCTCGTAGCGGTTGCCGAGCTCGCGCTCCGGGGCTCCGCGGCCGCGACCGACACCACGCTCGGCCTCTGGGGGCTCGCTGCCGTTGCTTCCCCTTACGTCCTTTGGCGGGCCAAGCAACGCGTCCGTCGCCGTTGGAACGCGTTCGAGCTCTCGATCGGCGGAGAGACGCTGCGCTGCGCGGCGAGCGGCGCAGGCCGCGTCATCATGCGGCTCGACGAGATCGCGTCCATCGCCGAGGGCTCGGGCGGCCTCGTCGTGCGCTCGTCCGAGCCGGGAGTCGTCGTGCGCATCCCACGCACGGTCGAGGGTTTCCTCGACGTGCGGGCGCGCCTGGCCGCGCGCAGGCCGATCGAGGGGGGCCAAGGCGCTCTTTGGTGGTGCGTCGCGCTCGTGGGCATCGGTCTGCTCGCGTCGGCGACGGCCTTCGCGTGGGGCCGCTCGCCCAGCGTGGCGGCTGGCGTGTTACTCTGCCAGCTCACGGCCGCCGTCACGGGCGCGCTCGAAATTCGGTGGCATCCCCGCTTGCCGCGCTCCAAGAAGGTGGGGGCGCTCCTGGCGATCGTCGTTGCCGCCGTGCTGCCGCTCGTCGGCCTCGTCCTCGCGTCACTCGGCTGAGTCGGGCTCGTCGGCCTCGACGCCGCCCGCGAGCCGCACGACGAGCCCGTAGACCTCGCGCCGCGCCCGGCCCGAGAGCGCGGCCAGATCCCGGGCCGCGTCGCGGGGCGTGAGGCCGCGC
>DASZFV010000297.1:0-2407 GCA_035939455.1 Polyangia bacterium | reverse complement strand
CGCTCGGTCCTCCTTGGGCGCATGATCGCTTACACATGCGCGCGGTCAACCGCGGAGCAGAAAGCCGACGACCACCGTCGAGAGGAGGCCCCAGGCCGCTGTCGCCGCGATCCAGAGCCGCGCCGTCCGGCGGCGCAGGCGCGCGAGCGTGCGCAGCCCGAGCCCGACGTCGATCATCGACAGCATGAGCAGCCCCGTCATCCACAGGACGCTCTCGCGCGCCGCGCGGTCGGGCGCCCGCGCGAACGCCAGCGCTCCGACGAGGAAGACCGACCCGAGGAGGATCTGCCCGATGGCCCGGCGCGTGGCCCGCGCTCGCAGCTGGGCGGCGCGAACGACGCGCAGCGCCCGGGGAGACTCGCGATGGCCGCCCGCACCCGTGCCCACGCGTCAGTATGGCATCGTGTAGCCGGCTTGCAGCACGTGCGCGTTCGCGAAGCTGGTGCTCTGGAAATAGCGGCCGTACGAGATTTGGAACGTGCCGGCCGCGAGCCAGCCGAGCACGGGCACGCCGCGCAGGGCTTCGGCTTGCCACAGCAGCTCGAGCTCAGGGAACTCGGTGCGCACGGGACCGAGCTTGGGGTCCGTCGTGTAGAAGATGGCGCCCGGCGGGTAGCAGGTCGGCATCGCCAGCGCGTCGCACCAGAAATTCGCGTTCGACTGCCAGTACTGCCGATACGACAGGCGCGCCGACAAGTCGCGCGTGAGCGGTCGGTAGGCGCGGACCTCGAGCATGTGCGAGCTGATGCGCCACGGATCCCCGCCGTCCGTGTGGCCGGGGAAAAGATCGAAATAGTAACGGTATTGAATGCGCAGCGCGACGCTCGCGCGCGGCACGTAATAGGCCAGGCGCGCCGCGAGCGCGCTGCGGAGCCGCTGGTCGGGGACGCGCTCGTACCCGAACTCGGGCACCGTCCGATACAGGTTGGCTTGGAAGCCATCGAGGTAGGCGCCCTCGGCCGAGGCCTGGGCGACGAGCACGGGCGAGAGGATCTGCGTGTAGGACAGCCCGAAGAAGCGGGTCAGGAGCGGGCACGAGTGGCTCGGCGGCTTCGCGCACTCGGGCGTGCGGAAGCGCGAGGACATCGAGTCGAAGCTGACCCCGAGCGACGCGCCCACGCGGGCTGTGTCGCCCCAGAAGCGATGGGAGCCGCTCAGGCTCAAGGCGTGTGACCAGTAGTCGGACTCGGCGCTGTACTTGTAGCCGGCCGTGAGCTCGGAGCGCTCCCAGCGCCGGCGCACCGAGAGCGCGGCTTCGTTGCGCGTCTCCGTGAAGATCGAGTCGGCCACCGTTCCGGCGGACACCGAGGCGGAGGTAATCGTGTCGACGAGGAAGTGCGCGCTTACGTCCCAGCCCGTGGGCGAGTCGCGCTCCACCTCCACGGTGGGCTGGATCACCCGCGTCGACGGCTCGCGGTAGTAAGCGCCGCGCACCGTGACGAAGTCCTCGGCGCGCGCGCGCACGGCCCCGACGGTGACGAGCCCAAGCGTGATGAGGAGAGCGGCGGCCTTCAATTGCAGCCGCAGCCCCCACCGGGCTCACCGTACCCGAGGTCGGAGCCCTCGCGGGCGCCGAGCCAGTGCTGGCGGAAGCGGTCCTCCGCGAGCTCGTCAGGCATGTCGAGCCGCATGCCGCGCTTCGCGAGGTGCTCGCGCTGCCACGACTGCACGGGCGGCGCGCGGTGGGCGCAGCCGCCGAACGCCGCCAGGAGAAGCACCACGGCCAACGCCCGGCACAGCGTCGTCGCGGGCGGGCGCCGTCCGTCGCGCGTCGAAGACATGGCGCCGTTGTAACACGGCGCGCCCGCGGACGAAGGGGGCCGATCGGACGCCGCACGCGCTAAGATGGCGGCGCCATGGGCGCCCCCGCGAGCTACCTCGTCCTTGACATCGAGACCATCCCGGATCCCGAGCTCTACACGCCGCCCGAGCTGCCCGCGGGCGTCGAGCGGCCCTTTCCTCCGCTCTACGCCTGCCGGCCCATCGTGATCGGCGTCCTTTGGCTCGACGAGGAGCTCGCCGTAAAGCGCATCGGGACGATCGGCGCCGACAAGGACGAAGCGGGCATGATGGCCGACTTCGCCGACTTCATGAACACGCGCAAGCCCCACATCGTGACGTGGAACGGGCGCAGCTTCGACCTGCCCGTGCTGGCGCTGCGCGGCCTGCGCTTCGGGCTCAACTTCAACTGGTACTACCGCGGCGAGGGCTATCGCTACCGCTTCAGCGAGGAGGGCCACCTCGACCTCGGCGACGTCCTGTCCGATCACGGCGCGGCGCGCATGACCTCGCTCGACGGCGCGGCGCGCCTCATCGGCCTGCCCGGCAAGGACGGCGTCGACGGCAGCCAGGTCGAGGGCCTCTACCACGCGGGCCAGATCGAGGCGCTGCGCCACTACTGCCTCTC
>DASZFV010000296.1:0-2872 GCA_035939455.1 Polyangia bacterium | reverse complement strand
CGTCCGACATCTTTACGCCGTCCATCCTTTGGTCATCCCTTCCTTTCACGATCGTCGCGCTGACGTCTCG
This sequence comes from Polyangia bacterium, assembly GCA_035939455.1. Classification (GTDB taxonomy): domain Bacteria; phylum Myxococcota_A; class Polyangia; order Fen-1088; family Fen-1088; genus DASZFV01. Next base: position 2,802 of record DASZFV010000296.1, on the reverse strand, counting down.
GTCCCGTGTCCGATGACGCCCCCGGTCGCATGACGATGCCTCGTGACCGAAGGTGAAGTCCAACGCGATCGATCACGCTCGCGAGCGCGAGCCGCGCCGCCTCGGTCGGCGCGCCGAGCCGCAGCTCGACACCGCGCGCGCCCGCCACGAGGTGGATCGGGATCGACGTGCCCACGAAGACGCCGCCGCGCAGCTCCACGCGTGCCTCGGGCGCGGCGCGGGGCTGGCCGACCAGCAGGCGCGCGACTTCGGGCCGTGGCGCGACCGCGCGAACGGAGATCTCCGTGCCGGGGATGGGAGCTGCTGGACCGGGCGGGACACCTCGGGCGCGGTGCCCGCGCCGGGACCGGACGGCGAGCCGGCCGCGTCGCGCGCAGCCTTCCTGGTCCCCGAGGCCGCGCATGTTGCGTCGAATACAGTCAAGATGCGGTATGATTCGCGAAACCATCGGTCGGATGGACCATCGAACAGCTGGAGTGACAGGACGCTTGCCGTGATTAACTGTCAGCAGCTCATCGAATTCTGCCTGGATTACGTCGAGGGGGCGCTTCCCGCCGACGAGCAGGAGCGATTTCGGCGGCATTTGTCGCTGTGCCCTGACTGCGTCACGTTCTTCGAGACCTATCAAAAGACGCCCGAGGTTTCGCGCGACGCGCTCAAGGCTCAGATGCCCGAATCGGTTCGTGAATCGGTGCGCAGCTACCTGCGGACGCTGCGGAACTCGTAAAGAGCACCGCTGACCCAGTCGTGCCCCCGCGGCCCGACTGAGGTCTGTCTTTTTTTGACAGGGTAAGTGTATGAACTAATATATCCTACATGTATGATATACACACACCATCAACCCCGAACCGCCGTGCCGACAATCGCCTCCGCCTCCAGCTCTACCTGAACGAGTACGTCAAGGATCGCGAGTACCGCGCACTGGCGATCGACATCAGCGAGTCCGGGCTTTCGATCCAGAAGCTCACCGAGCCGGTCGTGCCACACGCGCCCGTCGTCGGCGTCGAGCTGGAGTTGCCCGGAACGCGCGAGCTCATCTGGGCTGCCGCCGAGCCGCGCTTCGACTCCGTCGGCGCCGACTTCCACGTCTCCGGCCTGCGCTTCCGCGGCATGGCGCGCAAGCACCAAAGGTTGCTGCGCGACTACGTCCGGGAGCGGCGGCTTCGCATCGCTCGCCTGCTCAGCATCCCCCGCTACTCCTAGGAGCCCGTCGGCCTCGCGGCAGCAGGCTCACGTCGGGGCCTCCACGCCCTTCCCCTACGCCTCGCGACCTCCGGTCGCGACCCCTCTCGACCCGATCCCTCCTCGGTCGGCCCCCGGTGACGCAATGGTGCGGCGCCGGGGGTCGTTTTTTTGGGTGTATCCTTGGAAGGGTGCGTCGCCAGCTCTTGCGCGCGATCGTGATGGCGAGCGCGCTCGCGGCGCTCGGCCACGGCGCCACGGCGCACGCCGACTGGGACGTTCGAAGGACAGGCGCCCGCGAGCTCGTCGAGCAGGCCGCTCGCGCGCTGGCGGCGCGTCCCGAGGACGCCGCGCTCGCGGCGCGCCTCGTCCGCCTCGCGGGCAAAAGTGGCGCGCCCGCGCTGCGCGTGCGCTTCGAGGCGCCAGCCCGGGAGCCGGGCGCACGCTACGCGGAGGTGGCGGCCTACGCGACGCTCTTGCTCGCGCTCGGCGCCAACGAGGACGCGGCCGTCGCGTTCGCGCGCGCGGCCGCGTTGCGCCCCGAGCTCGCGATGCTCACGGGGCGCGCGCGGGCGCTCGAGCGCGCAGGACGGCCCGCCGACGCGCTCGCCGCCTATGACGACGCCGTCGCCCGGGCGCGCGCGCCCGCCGAACGCCGCCGGCTGCTCGAAGCGCAGGTCGCGCTCGTGCCACCCGGCGATGCCGAGCGCGAGCTCGCGCTGCGGCGCGCGCTCGCCGCGCTCGAGCCCCGCTCCGAGGACGCCGCGGCGCGCGTCGTCGACGTCCTCGAGCGCCTGGGACGGCCCGCCGAGGCGGCCGAGCTGCTCGAGGCGCGCGACGCTGCCGACGGCGGGCGCTGGTTCGAGCGCGCGTTGCGACTCGCCGAGCTGCGCGACGCCGCGGGCGACGCCGCGCGCGCGGCCGACGTCCTCGCGGCGCTGCTGGCGCGGCTGCCTCGGGGGCAAGTCGAGCGGCGGCGGCTGGCCTGGACCCGCGCCCTCGGCATCGCGCGGCACCGCGACGCCTTGCCAGCCCTCGCCGAGGCGCTCGGGCGCGCCCCCGGCCCCGTAGAGTGGGACGTCCTCGCCCAGGTGCGGGACGAGCTCGGCGATCTCGAGGGCGCGCTCGAGGCGGCGCGACGGGCCGCGGGCGTGCGGCCGGGCCCGGAGCTCGGACGGCGCATCGTCGCGCTCCTCGATCGGCTGGGTCGCGACGACGAGGCCGTCGCCGTCTACGAGGACTTGGTGCGACGCGCGCCCGACGACCCGTCGTGGGCGCTCGAGCTCGTCGAGCGGGAGCTGCGCCGCGGCCGCCGCAAGCCCGCCGAGGCGCACTTCGACCGGGCGGCGGCCCGCTTCGGCGGAAGCCCATCGGCGATGGTCCGGCTCGCCGAGCTCGCCTCCCGGTGGGGCGAGGATGAGCGCGCGCGCGCCGCCTGGGAGCGCGTGCGCCGCCTCGCGCCGCGCGACGAGCAGGGCATCCTCGGGCTCGGAGAGACGCAGTTCGCCTCGGGCAAGCGCGAGCTCGCGCTCAAGACCTGGCGGAGCTTGCGCGAGCGCGAGCCCGGCATCGCGGGCCGCCTGCGCCTCGCCGAGGTGCTGCTCGACCACGATCTGCTCG
>DASZFV010000295.1:0-6527 GCA_035939455.1 Polyangia bacterium | reverse complement strand
AGGCGAGCCGGCGCAGCGAAGCTGCGCCTCCCGGCGTAGAATCGACGCAATCGCAAAATGAGACGTCGCGCTCCGCATATGTGGGAACGGGGGGAGGCTGGATGGATAGGTGCTTGATCGTCGGGGTGCTGAACTGCACGCCGGATTCGTTTTCGGACGGGGGGCAGCTGACGTCGGTGAAGGAGGCCATCGAGATGGGCGTGCGCATGGCGGGGGAGGGCGCGGACTGGATCGACGTGGGGGGTGAGTCCACGCGGCCGGGCGCGCACACCGTGAGCGGCGACGAGGAGCGGGCGCGGGTGATTCCCGTCATCGAGGGGCTGCGGGCGCGCTTGCGCGGCGACGTGCTCATCTCGATCGACACCTACAAGGCGGAGACGGCGCGGGCCGCCCTCGCCGCGGGCGCGCGCGTCGTCAACGACATCTCGGGCGCGCTCCTCGATCCGGAGATCCTGGACGTCGCGGCGGACGCGGGCGCCAAGCTGGTCCTCGGGCACCTGCGCGGACGCCCCTCGAAGATGATGGACGACGTCGCGTTCGGGGACGTCGTGCGCGAGGTGGGGGACGAGCTTGGGGACCAGCTCGCGGCGGCACGGTTGGCCGGGTGCGGCGAGCTGTGGGCCGACCCCGGAATCGGATTCGGCAAGGTCCTCGAGCACAACCTGGCGCTGCTGCGGAATTTGCCCGGCCTACGCGCGCGCCTGGCCGTGCCGCTCATGGTCGGCGTGTCGCGCAAGTCGTTCATCGGCCACCTCACGGGCAAGCCGGCGGCGGAGCGCGTCTTCGGGACGGCGGCGGCCGTCGCGGCCGCAGTGTTCGGGGGCGCCTCCGCCGTGCGCGTGCACGACGTGGGCGCCATGCGAGACGTCGTGCGCGTCGCGGAGGCGCTCGCGGCCACCGGGCCCTGATATCGGGACGGGGCCTGGGGCGGTCGCCGGCCGCGCGCGCGGGCCCGATCGCGATTAAACTGCGGGGACCCCATGGCAGAGAACGTCAGAAGACTCTTCGGCACCGACGGCATCCGCGGCGTCGCCAACCAGGACCCCATGACGGCGGCGGTGGCCCTGCGCCTCGGCCAAGCCGTCGCGCAGCGGTTCCGCCACCCGGCGCGTCCCGGGCGCATCGTCATCGGCAAGGACACGCGCCTCTCCGGCTACATGCTCGAGAGCGCGCTTCAGGCCGGCATCGTCACGGCGGGCGCCGACGTCATGCTCGTGGGGCCGCTGCCCACGCCGGGGATCGCTTTCATCACGTCGTCGATGCGCGCCGACGCGGGCGTCGTCATCAGCGCCTCGCACAACCCTTACCAGGACAACGGCATCAAGATCTTCGCCGCCGACGGCTTCAAGCTGCCCGACGAGGTCGAGGCCGATCTCGAGCGGCGCATGAGCGACATCGCGGTCGGAAGCGGCGGCGGTCTCGCCGAGGCGGGCGCCATCGGCAAGGCCGTTCGCATCGAGGACGCGCGCGGGCGCTACGTGCAGTTCCTCAAGCACGCCTTCCCCAAGGAGCGCACGCTCGACGGCATCAAGATCGTCGTCGACTGCGCCAACGGCGCGGCCTACCAGGTCGCGCCCCAGGTGTTCGAGGAGCTGGGCGCCGAGGTCGTCGCGCTCGGCGTCACGCCCGACGGCCGCAACATCAACGACGGCTGCGGCGCGCTGCACCCCGAGCACATGGCCGCCGCGGTGCGCCGCGCGGGCGCGCAGCTCGGCGTCGCGCTCGACGGCGACGCCGACCGCCTCATCCTCGCCGACGAGACGGGGACGGTCGTCGACGGCGACCAAGTCATGGCCATCCTCGGCACGCGCATGCTGGACCGCGACGAGCTGCCGGGCCGCACGCTCGTGGCGACCGTCATGTCGAACCTCGGCCTCGAGCGCGCCCTCGAGGCCAAGGGCGGCACGTTGATGCGGACGGCGGTAGGCGATCGCTACGTCGTCGAGGCCATGCGCGCGGGTGGGTTCATGCTGGGGGGCGAGCAGTCCGGGCACATCATCTTCCTCGACCACGCGACGACGGGCGACGGCATGGTGGCGGCGTTGCGCGTCCTCGCCGTGATGGTCGAGGAGAGCCGACCGCTCTCGGAGCTCGGGCACGCCATGGTCCGCTACCCGCAGGTGTTGCTGAACTTCGCGGTGGCGCACAAGCGCCCGCTCGAGGAGATGCCGACCGTCCAGCAGTGCATCGCGCGCGTCGAGGGCGATCTCGGCTCCGATGGCCGCGTCGTCGTGCGCTACTCAGGCACCGAGTCGAAGGCGCGAGTCATGATCGAGGGCACCGATCTCGGGCGCATCCGCGCGCAGGCCGACGAGATCGCGCAGGCGATGAAGACGGAGCTCGCCGCGTCACCATGATCCGGCTCTACGTCAACGTCGATCACGTCGCGACGCTGCGCCAGCAGCGTGGCACGCGCTACCCGGATCCCGTCGTCGCCGCCTCGCTGTGCGAGCTCGCGGGCGCCGATGGCATCACCGTGCACTTGCGCGAGGACCGGCGCCACATCCAGGACCGCGACGTCCGCGTGCTGCGCGAGACTGTCTCGGGCGTGCTCAACCTCGAGATGGCCGCCACCGAGGAGATGCTCGCGATCGCGCGCGCCACCAAGCCGGACTTCTGCACCTTGGTGCCCGAGAAGCGTGCGGAACGGACGACGGAGGGCGGGCTTGACGTCAAGGCGGGCGGCACGCTCGAGCGAGTGATCCGCGGCCTTCAGGAGGCGGGCATCGGCGTGAGCCTCTTCATCGATCCAGAGGCGGCCGTCGTCGAGGCGTCGCGCGCGCTCGGCGCGGGCACCGTCGAGCTGCACACGGGGGACTACTGCCTGGCGGCGCCGAGGAGCGCCGCGGCGGCCAAGCAGCTCCAACGTCTCGAGCGCGCGGCGCGCGCCGCGGCGGACGCGAGCCTGCGCCTCGGTGCGGGCCACGGGCTCGACCAGGCCAACGTCGGCTCTGTGGCGGCGCTCCAACACCTCGAGGAGCTCAACATCGGACACGGCCTCGTCGCGCGCGCCGTCATGATCGGCCTTCAACCCGCCGTCGCCGAGCTGCGCGCGGCCATCGCCGCCGGCGCTCGATCGTGAGCGACGCGGCCGGGAGGTCCCACCCGCTCGTCCTGTCGTCCGAGCAGATGCGCGCCGCCGATCGCGCGGCCAGCGAGCGCTTCGGCGTACCGAGCCTGCTGCTCATGGAGAACGCGGGTCGGGGCGTCGCCGCGCTCGTCCGTGAGCGCAGCGGGGCGAGGGCGGGGGACGCCCGGGCGCGTGGTCCGAGCGTCGTCGTGTGCGGCGCGGGCGCGAACGGCGGCGACGGGTTCGTCGTCGCGCGCCACCTCGCGCGCGCCGGCGTGCCCGCGCGCGTGCTGCTGTGCGCCCCCCGCGCGCGCATCTCGGGCGATGCGGCCGTCATGCTCGCGGCCCTCGAGCGGATGGGTGGCGTCCCGATCGAGGACGGGGCCGCGTGGAGCGACGAGGCGGCGTGGCGCGTGCGCCTCGCCGGCGCGGGCGTCGTCGTCGACGCGATCTTCGGCATCGGCCTGCGCGACGACGTCACAGGCGTCCCGGCGGCCGCCCTCGCCGCCATGAACGCCACATCCGCCTACAAGGTCGCCGTCGACGTCCCCTCGGGGCTCGACGCCGACACCGGACGCGTGCGCGGCGTCGCCTTCATCGCCGACCTGACGGCGACCATGGGCGCGCGCAAGCTCGGGCTCGTCCTCGACGCGGCGGCGCCCGTCGGAGCGGTCGAGGTCGTCGAGCTGGGCGTGCCGCTCGAGGCGCCGGCGGGCCCCGTGTGTCGCTGGCTCGAGGCCGCCCCCATCTGGCGCGAGCTCCCGCGCCGCGCGGCGACCGCGCACAAAGGCAGCGCCGGTCACCTCCTCGTCATCGCCGGCTCCGAAGGCAAGACGGGAGCGGCGCTGCTCGCGGGGCGGGCGGCGCTGCGCGCGGGCGTGGGCCTCGTCACGCTGGCGACGACGGCGCGCGGCCAGGCGGCGCTCGATGGAAAAGTGGTCGAGCTTATGACCGCTCGCTACACGGAGACCGACGACGCCGATGCGCGCACGAGCGCGACGACGCTGGCCTCGCTCGCCGGCCGCATGGGCGCCGTCGCGCTCGGTCCCGGCATCCCCACGGGACCCAACATGCGCCTCGTCGTGCGCGATCTGGCGTCGCGCCTCGCCGTACCCATGGTGCTCGACGCCGACGCGCTCAACCTCCTCGGCACGGAGATCGGGCGCGTCCTCAGCATCACGAACGCGCCGCGCATCCTCACGCCGCACCCGGGTGAGATGTCGCGGCTCACGGGCCGGAGGATCGACGAGATCCAAGCGGATCGCTTGGGCATGGCGCGCGAGCTGGCGGCGCGCGCGAAGGCGGTCGTCGTGCTCAAGGGAGCGCGCACGCTCGTCGCGGCGCCCGACGGCACGGTCTACATCAACCCGACGGCGACGGGCGCGCTCGCGACCGCCGGCAGCGGCGATGTGCTCACGGGCGTCATCGGCGCGCTGCTCGCGCAGGGGCTGGAGCCCATCGCTGCCGCTCGGGCCAGCGTGTTCATCCACGGAGCCGCCGGGGAGGCCGTCGCGGCGCGCCTCGGCTCCGGCTTGAACGCGGGAGACTTGCCCGACGCCATCGCGAGCGTCATTCACGGGGGATTCTGACGGAGAGGTTTCCTTCGGGGAGCGCCGCGACGCGGGCCCGGCCGTGCGAGTCCGTCAGCGCCCAGACGGGCGCTCCGTCCCCCGCCGTTACCGTGACCCAGAGTCCGGCGGCGCTCCCGCCGTCTGCGGAGGTGAGCGCGACGGCCGACCACCGCGCGCGGCGCCGCACGTCCTCGTGGGCGGCTGCGAGCGCGGCCCGCGCGTTGGCCGCGATGGGCTGCTCCGGCGCCGAGGCTGCGAGGCGCAACGCCTCTCGCGCGCCCGCGTGGCCGGCGAGCGCCCAAGCGGATGCCGCCCGAACGCTCGGCGCCGCGCCAGCGTCGCCGAGGCCGCTCGCGAGCATGTCCGCGCCTTCCGCGAACGATGCCAGGGCGGACGCGAGCCGCGCCCGCACGATGTCCTCCGCGCGCGCATATAGGACGACCAGCTTCTTCTGGTCCTCGCGAGACAGCCGTGCACTCCCGAGCGCCTCGGCCGCGGCCAGGGCGGGATCACCTCCCTCGCCGGCGTCGCGGAGCAGGGCCGCGATGACGGTCTCGTCCACGAGCGGCGCCTCGGCGAAGGCCGCCGCGAGCCCGCGCGCCATCGCCGCGCGCGCCTCGCCCGACGGCGCCGCGAGGTAGGTGCGCGCGAGGGCGGGCCCGTCGCTCGCTCGCACGGCGCGCTCGAGGACGGCGCCCAGCGCGTCGAGCGTCGCGAGGTCGGGCGTCGTCGCGGCGGCGCGCGAGAGCGCCTCGACGACCGGCGACGTCATCTCGGCGGCGAGTGACGGAAGACGCGCGAGAGCCCGCGCCGTCTCGCGCCGGACGTCGACGTCGGGGTCGCGAAGTCGCGTCGCCGTGCCCGCTGCGAGGCCGGCCTCCCCGAGCGTGCCCGCGAGGCGCGCGGCGCGCGCGCGCACGGTCGCATCGACGTCCGCCAGCGCGCGAGGCAATGCGACGAGCGCCCCTGCGCCCCCGGTCGCTTGGAGCGCCTCGAGCGCGAGCCCGCGTAGCTCGGGCGCCGGGCCGTCCATCGCGACGCGCACGAGCGCGGGTACAGCAGCCGGATCGGCGAGGCGCGCCAGCGCCTCGAGCGCCGCCACCGTGGGGCCGGTGCCGCGCTCGATGATCGCGACGAGCGCGCCCGTCGCGCGTCGGTCGGCCAGCCGGCCGAGCGCCTCGACCGCGAGCCGCGCGCTCGTGGGAGAGCCAGTGGCGACCTCCTCGCACAGCCGCGGCACGGCCGGCGCGCCGGCGCGTTCGAGCGCCAGGCGGACGTCGTCCGGGCCGGGCGGCTCGCGGGCGATGGCGAGCAGGGCCTCGACGGCCGCGGGCGTTCCCAGCGCGCCGAGGGCGAGGGCGGCGTGGCGCGCGAGGTCGTCGCGCGGGCTCCGCCCCGCGAGCCGCGCGAGCACGGGCAGCGCGGCCGGCTCGCCGAGGCGCCCGAGGGCGTCGACCGCCGCCGTGTGCGGATCGGAGGCCGCCTCGCCTGGCTGGAGCTGGCGGAGCAGAGCGGGCACGGCGCGCCGGTCGCCGAGCGCGCCGAGCGTCGTCGCTGCTTCGAGCCGGACGCCGCGATCGGCGTCAGCGAGCCTGCGCGTGACGGCCAGGCTCGCGCGCGCGTCACCCATGGCGGCGAGCGCGCGCAGCGCGCGCAACCGGATCTCGGCGAGCTCGTCCTCGAGCTGCGCGACGACGGCCCCAAACGAGCTCGCCGCCGGGCGCGCCGCGAGCAACTCGAGCCCTTGCAGGCGCGTCGTCACGTCGCCGTTGCGGAGCGCGCGCTCGACGGCCCGCCGCGCCTCGTCCGGCAACTCGGCGGCGTCTCGGAGCACGAGGAGCCCCAGGAGGCGTTCGCGCGGCGAAGCGTCGCCGAGCCACGCGGTG
>DASZFV010000294.1:0-10239 GCA_035939455.1 Polyangia bacterium | reverse complement strand
CCGCGGCCTCGCGGCGGCACACGCCGAGGGGCTCGTGCATCGCGACTTCAAGCCCGATAATGTCCTGCTCGACAAGGAGGGGCGCGCCCGCGTCGTCGACTTTGGGCTCGCCCGGAACATCGAGGCGGCCGAGGGCGAGCGCAAGAGCGGGGGCGGCACCGTCGACCTCGGGCGTGCCCTGTCCGACCTCGACGATGCAAGCGTGCCGCTCCAGTCGCCCCGTTACGATCCCAACCTCACGACAGGCGTCGACACGAGCCCGTCGGACAAGCTCGACAAGCTCACGCGCACGGGCGCGCTCATGGGCACGCCGGCTTACATGGCGCCTGAGCAATTCCTCGGCGAGGCCACCGACGAGCGCACAGATCAATTCAGCTTCTGCGTCGCCCTCTACGAGGCGCTCTATGGCGAGCGGCCTTTCGACGGTAACACCGTCATCGCGCTGTCGATGAGCGTCACGGGCGCACACTTTCGGCCCATCCCGAGGGAACGAGACGTTCCCGCCTGGGTCAGGCGGGCCGTCCTGCGCGGGTTGCGCATCCGGCGGGAGGATCGCTATCCATCGATGGCGGCCCTCATCGCGGCGCTCGAGGACGATCCGGCCATCAAGGGGCGGCGCCGTCTCGCCACCGTCGGGCTCGTGGCAGTCGCGCTCGTGAGCGTGTTCGTCGCCCGTCAGTTCGTGACGCGAAGACGCGCTGAGGTCGAGCGACGGGTCGCGGCGGCGGTCACCGAGGCGACCGCGCGCGCGTCGGCGGCGCGCGCCGACGCCGCCAAGGTACGCGAGCTTCGACGCTGGAGCTTCGAGGCCTTCGACGCCCTCGATCTCGAGCGCGGCGAGACCCTGTGGGCCCAGGCGCGCGCGCTGCAGCCTACCGTCGACCAGACCTATCTGCGAGCGGAAGACGCCTTCGAGATGGCGCTCGTCCTCGATGCGGCCCGGCCCGCGACCCGCGATAAACTCGCCGACCTTCTCGTCGAGCACATCGCCTACGCCGAGGAGGTGCGCCTGCCCGAGCGGGTCCGCGCGCTCAGCGAGGCGCTCGCGCGGCACGACGAGGGAGGCGCCCGGCGAGCCGCCCGGGTCGCGCCGGGCACGCTGGCGCTGGGGGTGCGGCCCGCCTCGGCGGCGTTGTCGCTCGAGCGCTTCGACGCGGACCCGGCCACCGACCTGCGCCTGCCACGACCGGGCCCCGCCGTCGCGTCGGGAGAGACCAGGCTGCCGCCCGGCTCGTATCGGCTGGCCGTGCGCGCGCCCGGCTTGGCCGACGTGCTCATGCCCTTCGAGATCGAAAACGGAGCAAAGCTCACCCTCGACCTCGCGCCACCGCCGGCCGCTGCCGTACCACCCGGGTTCGTCTACGTGCCGCCCGGGACCTTCTGGTACGGCGACGCCGACGAGCGACTCCGCACGGAGTTTCTGAACGCCGTTCCGATCCACCGCCGGCGCACGGACGCCTACATCGTGGCGCGGCACGAGACGACCTACCGCGAGTGGCTCCCGTTCCTCGCGGCCCTCCCAGCTGACGAGCGACAGAGCGTGCTCCCCGACGTGTCGACCGCCCTGCGTGGCTCGCTGCGCCGGCGTCCCCTCGGCGACGCCTGGCAATTGATCCTTCAGGTGACGTCCAAGCGATACGCGGTCCGCTCAGACGAACCGCTCGTCTATACGGGACGGAAGGTGCTGGCGCGGCAGAACTGGCTCGACTTTCCCGTGGCCGGCGTGTCGCCCTCCGCCGCGAAGCGCTACGCGGCTTGGCTGCGCGAGACGGGCCGCGTCCCGGGGGCCCGCCTCTGCACGGAGCTCGAGTGGGAGCGCGCCGCGCGCGGCGCGGACGATCGCGTCTTCCCGCACGGAGGGTTGCTGCAACCGGATGACGCGAACTTCGACGCGACCTACGGACGCCTCGACGGCGCCTACGGGCCGGACGCCGTGGGATCTCACCCGCGCTCGCGCAGCCCATTCGGCGTCGACGACCTCGCGGGCAACATCTACGAGTTCGCGATCTCGTCGCAGAAAAGTGAAGAGATGGTCATTCGCGGTGGCGCCTACTACTTCAACTCGGCCACCTGCCGCAGCACGAATCGAGAGGTCGTGCCGGCCACATTCCAGGACATCACTACGGGATTTCGCCTGTGCGCTTCGATAGGGGGGACAAATTGATGCTCAATGAGATTAGAAAAGGTCGAGTCTCCGTCCGTACGGTCATCTTGGCCGCGCTCGTGCTCGGCCTGCCCGCGGGCGCCTGGGCCGGCTTCAGCGCGCAAGGCTTCTCGGCGCAGGGATTCTCCGCGCAAGGCTTCTCCGCCCAGGGCTTCAGCGCGCAGGGCTTCAGCGCGCAGGGTTTCTCAGCGCAGGGATTCTCCGCGCAAGGCTTTTCCGCCCAGGGCGTCGCGCTGCTCGGCACGGACGTCGTCGCCTCCGATCTCAAAGGCGTCGACATCGGCTCCGTCGACATTCGCGGAACGACGTCCGACAGCGGACCCGTGGCCATCGAGCTGACGGCGAACCCCACGATGAGCACGGGCGCGGGAACCTACATCTCCGTGGGAGGTGGGTCGGCCGTTGGACACTTCGCTACGGCCCACCTCATCGACGCGAACGGCAACCCCGCCGAGGATCTCGATCTCTACATCGCGCGCGAGCGGCCCGATCCGGTGCCGAACGAGCTGCACCGAGCGGCGAGCCAGGCAAATGACGACGTCACGCTCTACGAAATCTTCTTCTACCAGCCCGCGAGCGGCCAATGGGCCTCGCTCTGCCCGTTCCACGGCGTGACGGGAGCCACGACCGCCATGGCGATCCCCGAAGATCCGGCGACGCCGGGCAAGTTCATCTTCGCGTGCACGGCGACGGGCGTCGCCGCGAAGTGCGCCCGCATTTGGGGCTACCGGCCGTGGCGTCACGACACGACCTGGTTCTTCGACGACACGATCAACGACTGGGTCGAGAAGGATTTCGACATGAAGCCCTTCTACGACGCGTGTAAGATGGCGGCGCGCGCCGGCTACTGCCAAGACCGCCAGAGCTTCACGCGCAACGGCACGTTCGTCGATCTCTTCGACACGCGGCAGTTCGTCTGGCCGAACGCCATCCAGAACCCGCTCTCCGTTCTCAACCCCGACTCGCTCTGGATGTTCGCGCAGGAGTACTTCGTGACATTCACGCCGCTCATGTCGGACCCGAGCCTCAAGGTCACGGCGCTGCAGCGCACGCGCTGGCGAGATCTATCGCCCGTGGGCCAGTGCCCCAGCTTCGCCGACATCGACCGCCTCGAGGAGGATCACTTCGAGGACGCGCGCTTCGCAAATCCCCTCACGGCCGATCCGCGCGTCGAGATCTTCTCTCCAAATTACTGCCAGCACAACGAGGCGGAGATCGGCACGGCGTTGCCTTGGGACTGCAGCCCGTGCACGACGGCCGTCTGCCGCAAGTTCCCTCACTGCTGCAGCTCCGACCCGACGCTTCCGCAGCCGGTCTGGGACGCGTCTTGCGTCGCCGATCGCAACGATCTCTGCCAAGAAGTCCCCGGCGGCACGGGTCCGTGGTGGCCGCTCGGCAAGGTGTGGCCGCGCGACGCCGCGCCGCCGACCGCGCCCCAGAAGTACCTCATCGGTCCGAGCGGCGCCGTCGAGGCGACGGCCGGCGTGAGCACGGGCGGGACCTCCGCCACGATCCAGGGCTGGGCTTGCGATCCCGAGTGGCCGGGCACGGCCGTCCCCGTCGCGATCTACGGAGGCGCGCCTCGTGAGCACGGTGGGACGCTGCTCGGCACCGTCTACGCCGACGAGGCGCTGGCCGCGCCGCTCGCCGGCGAGGTGGGCACCGCCTGCGACGGGCTCGGCCACGCGTCCGCGAGGCACGGCTTCTCGTTCACGTTGCCGCTGGCGACGACCGGCAATGTCTTCGCCTATGCGCTCGACACCGAGACGCCCGACGGACCGGCGGCGCCGCCGACGCTGCTCCGCAACGGCATCGTGCACGTGCCGACCTGCGACCACAGCGAGCACCTCGCGGGCACGGTGCTCGCGAGCTCGTGCAGCACCTGCGCCGCGTCCGTCTGCGCAAAGGGTGGCCTCAGCGGCTGCTGCACGACCGCCTGGACCGACGACTGTGCGGCAGCCGCGGAAACGTGCGAGCCCGCCGACACGTCCGCCTCTGCAAACGGGCGCGCCTTCGGGCAGGTCCTCACGGGCTGGATCGAGGCGCCCTCGACGGGCACGTACGTCTTCTCGGCCGCCGCGCAGCCGAGCCGCCTCACCGTGAATGGCCAGACGGTCGTCGATTGGTTCGCCGGCCCCGGTCCGACGAGCGGCAGCGCCGACCTCCAACAAGGCGGCCGTTACTACATCCGTTGGGATCGCTTCCAGGCGTCGCTGCCGACCACGGGAACCGACCCCGGCCTCACCTGGCAGCCGCCAGGCGCGGTCGCGCAGCAGGTCATCCCATCGGGCAACCTCTACCGCGTCGTCCCCGGTGTGGGCACGGGTCTGCAGGCGACCTATTTCGACAACCCGGGGTTGACAGGCGCGTCGGCCGTGCGCCTCGACGCCGCCGTCGAGCAGTCGCCGACGACCGTGCTCCCTGCCGGGGTACTTCCGCCGACTTACTCGATCCTCTGGGAGGGCGAGATCGTTCCGCTGTACTCCGACACGTACGAGTTCACGCTCCTCGCGGCGGGGGACGCTCACCTAGAGATAGGCAACACGACGATCGTGGCGCCGGTGCCGGTCGCGCCACCCATCACGGGCTGCACGCCGCACGACATCTGCGCGCTCGGCGACAAGCTCACTGCGTCGACGCCCACGCAGGCAGCCTGCAACCCGTGCGTCGATTCGATCTGCGCCAAGGATCCGTTCTGCTGCAACGGCGGCTATCTCTCGTATTACTCGACGGAGCCCGTCTGGGACGCGAAGTGCGTGACGGAGGTCGGGACGGTCTGCGGCCTCACCTGCAAGAACCCGCTGCCGAGCCCGACGACGCAGGCGCGCCCGAGCACGCCCATCCCGCTGCAGTCGGGCGTCCGCTATCACGTCCGCGTCGCCGTCGACGTCACGACGAGCGACAACACGGTGCAGCTCATCTGGGCGAGCCCGCGCCAGCCGCGTGGCCCCGTGCCCACGACGGTCCTTTACCCGGCCGTCGCGGCGAGCGCGCGCGGCGCCGGTCTCAACCTCGTCTCTGTCGCGACGAAAAACGGCGGCACGCAGGCCGATCTCGCGACGCCGCTGGCCTCGGGCGCCGTGCCAGATCTCTCTCTCTCTCCGCCCGTGGGGCCGAACGGCCTGCCGCTCGTGAACGTTCTCGCAGCGACCTCCGATGGCGCCGCCGGAACGCCGCCGCCGCCCGTGCTCGAGCAGCCGCGCCCGGGCGGCCAGGTCTTCAACGCGGCGACCTCGATTCACGTGTCGGGGATGGGCGGCGTCCTCGGCGGCTCCGTGCTCGTTCATGTCCAGGGCACGGGGACCGACGTCGTGCTCCCCGTGGCAAGCGACGGCACCTACGCCGGCGACATCCCTGTCGCCGCGTACGGGACGTACACGCTGCGCCTCATTCAGCGCAGTTACCCGGGCGCTTCTTGCGCGTCGCCGCCCGCGCCCTTCTGCGCCGACAGCACGTCCGTCGATTGGACCGTCACGGTCTCGGCGCTCGCGCCCGCGTCGCCACCTCCGCCGGTAATCACGTCGCCTCGAGATCCGACGGCCAGCCCCAACCCCGCGAACGACATCTTCCCCGTCACTGGCACGGCCACGCCGGGCGCCGTCAACGTGTGTGATGAGGGCACGGGCACGACGCTGACATCGGCGGTGACGGCCGCTGGCGACGGCACCATCAACGATCACGTCCAGCTCTCGGCCGGCAGCACCGTCGCTCCGGTCAAGGGTTGGCACAAGCTCGTCTTCACGACGGCCCCGTGCACGCCGCCCATCGTCGGTGGCAGCAACCCGGTCTACGTGAGCGTCGGCATTCGTCCGCCCACCGTCGAGTTTCCGCGCACGGGCGCCCAGATCGACTGCAGCCCGAACGCGCCGCCCAACCCGGGGGTCTTCGACGTCAAGGGGACGATCCCATACGCCGAGGCGAGCTTCGGCAGGCTCCGGATCGCCGAGGAGACGGGCCGCGCGCCGCTCCAGCTCCTCGTGCGCGACGTCGTCATCGACCAGACGCCGCTGCCCGATGGATCGTTCACGTTCCACACCTCGCTGAGCCTTTCGCCCGGCAAGCACCTCATCTACTTCTTCCAGGCGCCCGACCCCCCCACGAACGCGACGCCCGACGACGTCGTCGCGCACTTCCGCGCCTACGCCAACGTCGCCGACACGCCCAAGAGCCGCGTCGAGATCGACGTGCCGCCGCCGCGACTGCAGCTCCCCTTCCGCGGACAGACGTTCGTCACCTCGGGGACACTGAAGTTCGGCGAAGGCAACTGCGTTCCCGCGAACGCGACGAACGGCCCCGACTGCGCACTGCCTGACGCCGACGTCAACATCCACGTCGGCAAGCGCGTGTGGACCACGCGCGCCAACGACAACGGCAACTGGAGCCTCTCATTCGACCTGCCGCCGGGCTGGCACCAGATGAAGATCTCGCAGGTCGTCGATTCGCCCGTGGGCGGCGGCTGGCAAGAGGGCTGCCCCTCGGACGACACGCTCGTGGGCGTCACTACGGGCAACGGCGGTCTCCCCACGCTCACGCTGCCGGGTCCAATCACCGTCCCGGCGGCAGGCCCGAGCGGCACGTACGTCAGCTACGCGGCCTCGGCGACGACCGCCGCGGGGACGCCCGCCCAGCTCGACTGCGAGCCGCCCTCGGGCACGCTCTTCCCGCTGGGCGCGAGTACCGTTCTCTGCACGGCCATCGATCCCGACACGTACGCCGTCAACGTGGGCTCGTTCGTCGTGGACGTCATCGATGGGCCGCCCGTCGTTTCGGTGCCGGGGCCGCTCACGGCCGAGGCCCAGAGCGCGCTCGGCGCGCTCGTGTCGTTCGACGCCTCGGCGACGGACGCCGTGAGCGGCGCTCTGCCTGTCGAGTGCACGCCGTCGTCTCCCGCGCTCTTCCCGCTCGACGAGGTCACGACCGTGAGCTGTCAGGCCACCAACGGCGCGGGGCAAACGACGACCGCGACCTTCCCCGTCACAGTCCGCGACACGACGCCGCCCACGCTCTGCGCGCTGCCCGACCTGCACGTCCTCGCGACCGGCCCCGGGGGAGGGCCCGTGGCGTACACGACCTGCGCGACCGATCTCGTCGACGGCGCCGACCCCGTGACGTGCAACCACCCGTCTGGCTCGTTCTTCCCCGTGGGCACGACGGTCGTGACGTGCACCTCAACCGATCGTCATGGCAACATGTCGCCGCCCGCGCACTTTGCGGTCGCCGTCGGCGACTCGACGCCGCCCGTGCTCGCGCTCCCCGCGACGATCCAGGTCGCGGCGGCGAGCCGACTCGGCACGCGCGTCTCGTACGCCGCGACGGCGACGGACGACACCGATCCGCACCCGGTCGTGTCGTGCGCGCCGGCCTCGGGCGCCATGTTCCCGCTGGGCGACACGACCGTCAACTGCTCGGCCACGGATGCCTCGGGCAACCGCGCGACGGGCTCGTTCATCGTGCGCGTGCGCGTGTCCTTCGGGGGCTTCCTGCCGCCCATCAACAACAACGGGACGTCCGTCTTCCGGCGGCCCGTACCCGTCCTCGTCCGCCTCGCCCTCACGGACGGGAGCGCGGCCATCAGGCATCTCGTGGTCCGACTCACCGTCTCGCGCATCGACGCCGCCGGACACGTGGGCGTCGAGCAGCCGGCCGCCGGCTTGCCGCCCGTGATCGGCAACCGCTTCGTCTATAACCCCTTCCTGCGCGAGTACGACTTGCTGATGGACATCCACGCCATGGCGGCTGGCCAGTGGCAGCTCCGCGCGGATCTCGGCGACGGCGCGGCCCACACCGTGCGCGTCACCTTGAGGTGACGTCTCCGCCCCGCGGGCTCCGCTCGAGCACGTAGCCGATGATGAGCTTGGCCTCGAAGGCATTCGAGGCGGGCGTCAACCCCTCGCCCACGCCGACGCTCAGCTCGAAGCGCCGCACGCGCAGCAGGTTCGCGACCTCGTAAAGGTAGTGCTCCTGCTCGCGCAACACGGGGAGGTGCACGATCCCACCCAGGCCCGCGTAATACTCGAGCCCCACCGAAACGACCCCCGGGACTTCGTAGAGCGCCTGCGCCGCCGGCTCGAAGGAGGCGCCGCCGCCCGTGAGCGAGACGTCGACGATGGGGTTCGCGGCCAAGCGAAGAGGTCCGAGGTCGCACGCGACGATGGGCCGTATCTCAAGCGACCAGCCGTCCGCCTCGTAACGCCGGGGCAAGCCGCTCACCTCGACGTTGACGCCGAGGCGCGCGCGGGACGACCAGGTCCGCGTCGTCACGAGCTTCGAGCGTAGCTTCGCGCCCGCGAAGTCGAACCCCCCGTCGGCGCGCAGGGCGCTCTGCAGGTAGCCGCCGACCTCCCAGTAGGTCGTCACGCCGTACGAGGGCTCGAGCGTGAAGTGCGCTTGATGATTGGGGGCCAGTTCGGGCGCGGGCGCCGTCGTCAAACCGCGCACGACGTCGTTGACGTGCAGCTCGAGCCCCGGCTCGCCGGCCGGATTCGCCGTGCCGTCGTAGACCTGGATCTCGAACGCGTCGACGGCGAGCGCCGCGCGCGTCGCGAGGGCGAGCACCGCCGCGACGACGACGCCGGGGCCGCCGCTACGCCGCGCTCTGCGGCGGTGCGCCGCCCGCATCACCGCCGCCACCGACCGGAGTCTCCGGAGAAGAGGCCTCGCCGGCCTCGGCCGCGTCTGCCGTGTAGCCGCAGCCGTCCTTGTCGTTGCAGTAGACGCGCGTGCCGGTCTTCGAGACCTTCTGTAGCAGGAACGGCAAGCCACACTTCGGACAGGGCTGCGGGATCGGGCGATCCCACGAGACGAAGTCGCACTTGGTGCGCTGGTAGTTCGAGCAGCCGAAGAAGACCTTACCGCGCTTCGAGCGCTTCTCCGTGAGATAGCCGCCGCAGTCCGGCTTGGGGCAGCCCATGCCGAGCGACATGGGGCTCGTCGTCTTGCACTCCGGGTAGCGCGTGCAGGCCTGGAACTCGCCGAAGCGCCCGCGGCGGATCACCATGTCCGAGCCGCAGGTGGGGCACTTCATGTCCGACGGCCGCGTCGTCGGCACGACCGTGAGCGTGCCGTCGGCGTTCTTGCGGTACTCCTTCGTGTTGCGGCACTCCGGGTAGCCCGAGCACGCGAGGAAGTGGCCGTTGCGTCCCCACTTGATGACCATGGGCTTGCCGCACTTCTCGCAGATCTCGTCGGTCGCCTGCTCCTCGGCCTTGACGTTGCGCATCTCCTTCTTGGCGGTCTCGACCTCGATCTTGAACGGCTTGTAGAAGTCCTTGAGCAGCTTGACCCAGTCGGCCTCGCCCTCCTCGACCTTGTCGAGCTGCTCCTCCATCTGCGCAGTGAAGTCGCTGCTGACGATGTCGGGGAAGCTCTTGAGCAATAGGCCGTCGACCATGAGGCCGAGCTCCGTCGGATGGAGGCGCCCCTCCCTCTTCTCGACGTAGCCGCGCCCCTGGATCGTCGTGAGGATCGCCGCGTAGGTCGACGGCCGGCCAATGCCCTTCTCCTCAAGCTCCTTGACGAGCGTGGCCTCCGAGAAGCGCGGCGGCGGCTGCGTGAAGTGCTGCTCCGGCTTCGTCTCCAGGAGCTTGAGCGGCTCTCCCTGCTTGACGTCGGGCAGCGCCCCGCTCGTCTCGTCCTCGTTGGCGGCGTCCTCGACAGTCTCGGCGTACACCTCGAGGAAGCCCGGGAACTTCATGACCTGGCCCGTGGCGCGCAGCTCGACGCGCCCCGCGCCGAGCTCGATGCTGGTCTGGTCGAAGACGGCCGGCACCATCTGGCACGCGATCGTGCGGTTCCAGATGAGCGTGTAGAGGCGCAGCAGATCGTCCGTCTCGCGCTCGTCCCGACCGCCGCCCTGCCCCGCGGCCCACGCCTTGCGCACCGTCTCGGGGTCGTACTTCACCGACGTCGGGCGGATGGCCTCGTGCGCGTCCTGCGCGCCCTTCTTCGTCTTGTAGACGATGGGCTCGGCGGGCAGCCGGTCGGCGCCGAAGCGCTCGCCGATGTAGGCGCGCAGGTCGGTGACGGCGTCATCCGACAGGCGCGTCGAGTCCGTGCGCATGTACGTGATGAGACCG
>DASZFV010000293.1:0-5489 GCA_035939455.1 Polyangia bacterium | reverse complement strand
AGCGTTACCTGGCGATCGATCCGGGCGCTAACGACGCGGCCCAAGTGAAGGCGCGTATCGACGCCCTTACGAAGGTGCTGTCGCCGCCTGTCGCCCCGCCGCCGATCCCGCCGCCGGTTGCGGGCGGGCCGTCACCCGCGCCCGGGGCGGCTCCGGGGACGCCGCCCGCGCCTGGCGCGCCGCCCGCGCCCGGTGCGCCTGGCGCGCCGCCCGCGTCCGGCGCGCCGCCCCCGGCGGGCGCGGTTCCACCCGCCGGCGGGCCGTCCGCGCCCGAGTCACCGGTCGCGCCACCCGCGGTCGCGCCGCCCGTGTTGCCTGCCTTCCTCACGAAGGGGCTCGTCGTCATCGACTCGAAGCCGCAGGGCGCGACGATCTACCTCAACGACAAGAAGAGCGGCCCGTTCGGCAAGACGCCGTGGCAGGGCTCGCTCGAGCCCAAGCCCTTCCGGCTCATCCTCGAATCGAAGGGCTTCAAGCCCGAGGAGCGGTCGATCACGCCCCAGTCCGACAAGCTCGTCGACATCTATATCGCGCTGTCCGAGGAGCACTACCTCGGCTGGATCGAGGTCACCTCGAACGCCGTAGGCGCGCAGGTCTTCATCGACCGCAAGGACATCGGGGCCATCGGGCGCACGCCCTTCACGGGGCACCTCAAGCCCGGCAAGCACACGATCTACGTCGAGAAGCAGGGCTACGTCGCGCTCGAGAAGACCATCGAGGTCAAGCCGGGCACGGCCACGCAATACAACTGGCCGCTCGAGAAGAGCAACAGCGGCTGGATCAACGTCGCTGGCCGGCAAGCGTCAGGCGCCCGGTTGATCGTCGACGGCAAGCTGGCCTGCGCAGCGCCCTGCCGCGACGAGGTCGTCCCCGGCAAGCGCAAGATCCTCGTCGAGAAGGAGGGCATGGAGACGTACGAGGCCGAGCTCGACGTCCAGCGCACGACGGAGACGACCCTCGACATTCAGTTCACGCCGCGGCCCCCCAAGACGCGCGCGATCTCGACGGGCGTGACGGCGCTGCTCATCCTCGGCGCGGGCGCCTACGTAGGACACCTGGCGACGAAGAACAAGGACGGCCTCGACGCCGACATCAAGGCCGGGCTGCCCGTTGACAACACCGATCCGCGCTTCACGCGCGGAAAGCTCGAGGCGATCGGCGCCGACGTCCTCTACGGTTTTGGCGCACTCGTCGCCATCTCGTTCGTCGCGACGTTGCTGGCGCACGGTGCGGACAGCACGAGCGTCGTCGATCAAAAGACGCTCGGGCTCGCGCCGACGCTGGGGTCCGCCGGCGGTGGCCTGGCGGCCTTCGGGAGGTTTTGATGGGCGCGCGCTCGGCGTGGCTCGCCTGCGTGCCCGTCGTCGTGGCGCTCGCCGCGGCTGGGTGTGACTGGCGCGAGTTCGACACGATCCAGAAACGCACGCCCGTGCTCGCCGTGGGCGCGCCTTCGCACTTCGGCACCGACGACTTCGGCCGGACGCTCCTGCCGCTCTCGTCGCTGCCGGCGGGCGCGACGGGCAGCCGGTTCGTCGTCTCCGCCGCCGGCACCGACGCGCTCGCGCTCATCGACGTCGACGCCAAGGGGCAGGTCGGAAGCCAGAACGTCACCTCGACGAGCTTCGTCATGAACGAGCCCATCACGGCGCTCGCCGAGGTCGCGGGCACGAACCAGGTGCTCCTGGGGGCGCCCGGCGGCGCCGCGGGCACCGTCTACGTGCTGACCATGGGAGCGACGCTTGACGTCGCCTTGCTCGACGCGCCCACGGGCGTAGATCGCTTCGGGCTCGGCGTGGCCGCGGGCAAGCTCGCCGGGAACGCCGCGCCCGACTTCGTCGTCGTCTCGGGCGCCGACCTCACCGTCTACCTCGACGGCGACGCGAAGATGGCCGTGCCCGCCGCCACGCCGGGGGCGGACTGTCCCATGCTCGTACCGACGGCGCTGCCGGCGCGTGATCGGCTGCGCCGCGCCGTGCTCGTCGCGCCGCTCGCGGGCGGCACGGGCGCGCAGATCGTCGTCGGCACGCCCACCGTCAAGGACATGGGCGCCGTCGCGGTCTTCACGGTCGACGCGACGACGGGCGTGGCGACCTGCGCCTTCGCGTACCGCAACGCCGACCCGCGCTTCGGCCACGCGCTCGCGACGGGCGACTTCGACGCCGACGGCATGCTCGATCTCCTCGTCGGCTCGCCGCCGAGCCACGCCTTCTGGATCCGCGGGCCGCTCACGGCGGCCTCGCCCGTGCTGCCCGTCGCGCTGGCCGCGGGCGCGGGCGAGCTCGGCTCGGCGGTCGCCGCCGCCGACATCGACGGCAAGGCCGGCGACGAGGCCGTCGTAGGGAACCCCGACGCCACCGTCGGGGACGCCATGCTCGCGGGCGAGGTGCGCATCGTGAACGGCAAGCTGCTCGACAACGAGCTCCCGGTGCTCCGGCGCCGCGACCCGGGCGCGAACGACGTCTTCGGCATCGACGTGAACGCGCTGCCGTTCTGCACGTCGGGTTGCGGCACGCCCACGGCCGTCACGAAGAACCTCGTCGTCGTCGGCTCGGCGACCCACGCCTTGATCGACTTCCTCCTCCCTGGCGGCGGCGTGGACCCGCGGACGGACTGATCATGCCCACGATGCGTCTGTCCACGCTGCTCGCGCCCGACCTGGCGGAGACGTTGAAGACGAGCCCAGAGCACGCCATCGCGCTCGCCGAGGAGCTCCACGCCGTCGATCTGGCCGACCTGATCTTCGGCCTGTCGGACGAGCAGGCCGTGCTGCTCGTCGCGGCGCTGCCCATCGCGCAGGCCGCGGCGGCCTTCGACGCGATGGACCACGATCGCCGCGTCCATCTGTTCGAGCGGGTCGAGCGCTCGCTCGCGGCGCGCCTCGCCGACCACATGTCGGCCGACGAGCGCGCCGATCTCTTCCAGTCGCTGCCCGACGAGGTGCGCGCCGACCTGCTCGCGCGCATGCCGAAGGACGCCTCGCTCGACGTGCGCGAGCTCATCCGCTACCCCGAGAGCTCGGCGGGCGGCCTCATGACGACGGACTACGTCGCCATCGCCGCGCAGCTCACCGTCGAGCGCGCTATCGAGCAGGTGCGCTCGACGGCCGCCCAGATGGAGACGATCTACGAGGCTTACGCCGTCGACCCGAACGGGACGCTGCTGGGCGTCGTCTCGCTGCGCGACCTCGTGCTCGCGCGCGCCGGCCAGCCCATCGCCACCATCATGAACGCCGACGTCATTTCCGTGCCGCCCGAGATGGACCAGGAGGACGTGGCGCACCTCTTCGAGCACTACGACATGCTGGCGCTGCCCGTCGTGGACGCCGCGCGCAAGATGCTCGGCATCGTCACGGTCGACGACGTCGTCACCGTGCTCAAGCGCGAGCAGGCGGAGGACATCCAGAAGCTCGGCGCCGTCGCGCCTACCGAGGACGCATACTTCAAGACCGAGTTCTGGACGCTCGTGAAGAAGCGCGCCGGCTGGCTCATCGCGATCTTCATGGGCGAGATCCTCACGGCGAGCGTGCTCGAGCACTACGAGGCCGCGCGAAAGACGTTCGCGGCCATCGAGGTCTTCGTGCCCCTGATTATATCGTCGGGGGGCAACACGGGGAGCCAGGCCTCGTCGCTCGTCATCCGCGGCATGGCGCTCGAGGAGTTCGGCCCGGGCGACGCTCTCAAGATCTTGTGGCGCGAGCTCCGCATGGGCCTCGTGCTCGGCTGCATCCTGGGCTCCATCGGCCTGCTGCGCGCGATCTTCGTGGGGCACAGCGGCCACGGCGGCATGGCCGCCGCCGTCGGCATGTCGCTCATCGCCTGCGTGACCTTCGGATCGGTCGTCGGCTCCGGCCTGCCGCTGCTCATGAAGCGGCTGGGGCTCGATCCCGCCGTCTCGTCGGGACCGTTCATCGCGTCCCTCGTCGACGTGCTCGGGATCATCATCTACTTGAACATCGCGATCTGGATCCTCGGCTGACGAGGACCCGGACGCGCGCGACGCTCAGCGGTGTCGGCGGCGGCCGTGCTTGGCGCTCCGGTGGGACTTGCTCGAGCCGCCGATGACCTTCGCGAGGCCGGCGTGGTGTGAGCTCTCGTCCGACGCCGAGTTCTCGGCCAGCACGTCGTCGATGGCGTCGTGCGGCTTGGGCTGCGTGTACAAGGCCTTGCGGACGGGGCTGCGCACGCTGCCGGCGGGCGCGGGCTTCTCGATGTCCTGGGTCGGGATGACTGATGAGGCGGGGCCGTTGATGCCCTCGGTGCGCTGGACCTTCTTCGGAGGCTCGCGGCGCTTGGCGGCCTCCTCGCGGCGCCCCTGTTCCTGCATCGCAGCGATGCGGTGATGGTCGACGCCCTTGTCCTTCGGGCCCACGACCTTCTCTTCCCATTGGAAGGTCTTGTTGAAGGAGGCAGGCTCCTTGTCCTTCGGACCTTTTTCCTTCGGGCCTGCCCAACCCGCCCCGGCCGCGGTCAACAGCGCAACTCCTGCGGAAACAGCGAACATCATCCGCATGCGTACCTCCGTGTGGGGTGAGCGACCATTATCCCCCCCAAGGCGTGAGCCGCAACCACAACCTGAGATCTACGTCACTCATTACCTACATTACGGCACATGCACCTCCTCGACGGCTCAACCGCCGAGGCGCGTGATGAGCTCGTCGAGCAGCATTCGCCCGAGGCCCTTCGGCGTGCAGCCGCCGTGCGACGTGCAGACGATGTCGATCGTCTCGCCCGCGAGCTGGGTCCTGAGCGACCGGATCGAGGCTTCGTTCTCAGATGGGTGCGGGTTGAAGATGCGCGGCGTCGTGTCGAGGCGCCCCTGCTTGAGGGCCATGATGTCTCCGGCGATGAGGACGCCGTCGTAGAGGAAGACGTACGAGCCAGGCGTGTGCCCCGGGGTCGGGAAGGCTTTCACCGCCTTGGTGGCGCCCGCGTCCAGAGGCGCGCCGACAGGGAAGGTGGCCAGGAGCTGCATGGGGGCGTTCGCAGTCACGGGCGGCGTGGCGAGAATCTTGCCGAGGAGCATCGGCAGGAGCGCGTCCGGTTGGATCTGGCCGGCCGCGAGCGGTAGGTCGGGAGCGCCGAGGTGCAGGCGGGCGTTCGTGAGCACGTGCGCGCCCGCGACGTGGTCGAAGTGGCCGTGCGTGAGGAAGACGTCGGTGACGTCGTCGCGGCTCGCACCGAGCGCGCGGAGCAGCGCATCGACCGGTCGGCCCTCCGGGTCGAGCCCCGTGTCGAAGAAGATGACGTGCGGCCCCGGCGCGACGCGAGCCGCGAAGAGGCCGATGCCCATGGCGTTCGTGACGACGAAGAAGTCGGGCTTGAGGAGGCTGGGCGTACCGACCTTGTTGCGTCCGGCGCGCAACCCCAAGGCCGCGCCGCCGCCAATGGCCGCCACGACGATCACGAGGACGAGGAGGACTTTCAGATAACGCATCGTTCGACTCCAGTGTTCATGCCGCGAAGAATCCAACCCCTCTCGCGGGGAATCAA
>DASZFV010000292.1:0-1646 GCA_035939455.1 Polyangia bacterium | reverse complement strand
TTTTCGACGCCTGCGCAAGGCCGACCTGATCGACGCGATCCTCGGCGACGCCTCCGAGGGGGGTGCCACGCGCGACAGCGAGGACGCCCAAGCGCACGACGACGGCGCCGAGCCGGGCGAGGAGCGGGGCGACCGCGAGCGCGGGCGCGCCGGCACCGCCACGGCGCGCCGCAGGCGCGCGGGCGGACGCACCGCGCGGGCGCGCGGGCGCCGGGCCGCCCCCGACGATCAGGGCTCGGCCGAGCCGGCACCCGACGACGACGAGCCAAAATCAGAGGGGGAGGAGGAGGGTCAACGCGGCGGTGACCCAGGCGCGATTGCCGAGGGCGTGGTCGAGGTGCTCGGCAACGGCTCGGCGTTCCTGCGCGTGGCGCCGCCCGATGCCTCCGACGCCGACGTGTACATCTCGGCCGCGCAGGTGCGCCGTTGCGAGCTGGTGTCCGGCGACCGCGTCGCGGGTCCCGCGCGGCCGGCGCGACGCTCCGAGCGCTACCCGTCGCTGGTGCGGATCGACACGATCAACGGCTCGCCCGCCGACTCCGTCGCCGAGCGCGTTCCCTACGACGAGCTCGCGGTCGAGTTTCCCAACGCGCGGCTGTCGTTCGACTCGCCGGACCCCACGCTGACGGCGATCGAGTGGCTCACGCCGCTCGGGCGGGGCTCGCGCGCGGTGATCTGCGGCGCGCCGCTGTCCGGCAAGACCACCGCGCTGCGCAACATCCTCGACGTTCTCGTCGCGCGTGCCGACCTGGAGGTCTCGCTCGTGCTGGCGGGCGTGCGCCCGGAGGAGATCGCGCTGTGGCAGCAGGGTCCCGTGGCGCCGCTGGCCGCGCTCACGTTCGCGGCATCCGCAGACGCGCAGGGACAGGCCGTCGAGCGCGCGATCGAGTTGGCCAAGCGCAGCGCCGCGCGCGGTGGCGACGCGGTGCTGCTCGTGGACAGCCTCGCCGGCCTGCACCCGCACGTCGCGCGCAAGGTGCTCGCGGCCGCGCGCAACCTGCGCGACGGCGGTTCGCTGACGTTGATCGCCACCGCGAGTCGTCCGTTCGGAGGCGAGACGACGGTGATTGCGCTCGACGCGGCGCTCACCTCGACCGGGCGTCAGCCGATCCTCGACCTGCTCGCGAGCGGCACGCTGCGCCCGGAGCTGCTCGTCGGCGAGGACGGCGCGCGCGCGATCACGAGCGCCCGCGCAGCGGCGCTCGAATCAAGCGGCGGCTAGGGCGCCGCGTCAGCGGCGGTAGGCGACGCGGCCCCAGGAGGGCTCGGGCGCGAGCTCGATCGGCTCGCCGCCGTCGGGCGAGGTTGCATCCACGGGCTGGACGTAAACGAAGGTTCCAGTGTCCGCGTCGAAGGCGACGTTGAGCTCGCCCTCGTTGACGCGCTGATCAAGCCACGCCCCGCGGAAGATCAGGCGGCGAAGCCAGTGCACGAGCGAGCGCTCGGCGGGGCCCACCAGCTCGGGCCAGCACTCGTTGACGTGTTCGCCCAGCGCGGACGCGGGATCGGAGATCTCGCCGTTCACCGCGAGGTTCACGAGGTCTTCGAGCTCCTCGTCGCCCAGACGGCCGCCGACGAAGCCGACCTTTATCGCGGCCTGCTCGCAGCGCTGGGAGAAGTCTTCCTCGTTGAAGGTGAAACGCAGC
>DASZFV010000291.1:0-2618 GCA_035939455.1 Polyangia bacterium | reverse complement strand
CCTCTGGGCGCGCACGTTCACGTTGCGCGTGGGAACGCGGGCGCGCGGCGCGACGAAGTCACGCGCCGAGACACGCCCCACGCGCTGACGCGCGGGGCACGTCGCTTGCATTTCGTGAGGGCGGTAGACGAGCGCGGTAGGCGCGAAACGGGAGGAGAAGAGCATGCCGTCAACGACGAGGACAAAGCGTTCGAGCGGAGATCGCTACGGAAAAACGGCCGGTCGCAAGGTTGAGCGCGCGATGCACGAGATGAAGCGCGGAAAGCTGCGCTCCGGCCGCTCCGGCAAGAAGGTCACCAGCCGGGAACAGGCCATCGCGATCGGCCTCTCGGAGGCGCGGGCGCAGGGCGGAAAGGTGCCACGCGCGCGCAGAGGCCGCGCCGGCTCTTCCAAGCGGCCGCGTCTTAGAAGATGATCGTCTGGCTCGCGCGTGTACGATTTGGCGACAATTGACGCCAATTCGACAAAGAGTTTACGGCCCGGGGATGCCAACCCCGCGCCGTTGCTGAACGACGATCTTTCGAGCGCGCTGGCATCCCCGATGCACCGTCTTGGGTCTTCATGAAGGAGGACCCAAAATCATGACGCCCATCGCGCTCGCCCGCTCGTTCTCCCGGCCCGCCAACGATCAGACGACCCCGCTGCGGATCTTGCTGGGCGAGGACAACGAGACGATGCGGCGGCTCGTTGGATTCGTCTTGCGGAGCGACGGCCACGTGCTCAGCGAGGCCCGCGACGGCAAGGAGCTGCTCGAAATGCTCGCGACGTCGCTCGTCGCCGGCCCCCAGGACCGCATCGACGCCATCATCTCCGAACAGTCGTTGCCCGGGATCGAAGGGCTGACCATCCTCGCCGGCCTGCGCGCGCGCGGGGTGCACACGCCGTTCGTGCTCATCACGGCTGACCTCGACGTCCAGCAGCGGGCGCGCCGCCTGGGCGGCGTCGTCGTGGACCAGCCGTTCAACACGCAGGCCATCCGGGACGCCGTGGCGGAGGCCTCCGCGGGACGGGCCACCGACGAGACGGCGAAGACGTCCGACGGGCGGGCCTGATCGCCGACGCGCCTTTCGGGCGCGCCGCTCAGGGGCCGGTCGGATGGCTGTCGGAGCGGTCCTCGTCGTCGAAGCTCGAGCGCGTCACCTCGTGGTCGGGCACGGGGTCATATTCGGTGACGTCGTCCTCGTCGAAGCTCGAGCTCGTGATCGAGTCGCCGTTGAAGACGCGGCCTTGCGACACGAGGCCCGGATCGGGAGGAGGAGGCGGCGGCGCGGTCTCGGCCGTGGCTGCGGGCGGAGTGACGGGCGCGGGCGCAGGCGGAGCGGCCGGCGGTGGAGCGGCGGGGGCCGCGGGCTTCACCGGCGCCGGGGCGACGCTCGCGAGCGGGGCCATCACGGCGGGCTGGGGCGTCTCTGGCGACGCCGGCGGCACCGCCGGCGGCTCCTCGGCGGGCAAGGCGGCCAGCGGCGTCGTGTCCGTGAGCTCTTGGTGGAAACGCGCTGACTCCACGGGCGGCTCGACCGCCGGATTGCCCGTCCGAGGCACCGTCGCCCGACCGATCAGGAGGCCGGCGACCAAACCGCCGCCCACGAGCAACGAGCCGAGCGCAAGACCCCTCCGACCGGCCATGATCGAATCCTACCGCCATCGCGGGGGAGCACAAGCCTCGTCCGCGTGGCCGTCCTGACCCGGTCGGCGCGCGCTCGGACCCACTCAGCACAGGATGCGTGAGAGGTATTCGTCGAGGGCGTCGGTGCGACAGTCTGGATCGACGAAGGCGAGGTAGCCGTCGGGGCGCACGAGATAGAGCGCGCCTTCCTCGAGCCCCGCTGCGCCGGCGGCGGCGCGCCAGGGCAGCTGAACGACGGCGATTCCGCGCCGCTCGCACCCAGCGCGCACGGCGTCGAGGCCGGGCTTGGCGTCGCCGTAGACGTGCGCCTGCCACCAGCGCGAGCGCAGCGGCGCGAAGTTGTCGCCGGCGCCGTCCCCGGTCTGCGCGAACCAGGGCAGGCGATCTCCCGCGTACACGTAGCCGGCGCGGCCCTCCGACAAGGCGCTCGTCCGGTAGCGCAAGCGGGTCTGCGACACGGTCGCGAACAGGAACGCGCGCCCGCGGTCGGTGCCGAAGACGCGCGGCAGCACGCCGGGCATGGCGCGCGTGCGCACCCAGCGCGCGAGCGCGCCGTCGCGCGTCGCAACGGTGAACAGACGATCGGTCGTCGCGACGAGCCGCCGCGCGAACGCGCGTCGCTCCGGATCGTAGGTCTCGAGGATCGACGCGCGGGCGCGACCGCGCAGCACGTCGGCCAGCTTCCACGCCAGGTTCAAGGCGTCGCCGATGCCGGTGTTCATGCCCTGCCCGCCCACGGGGCTGTGAACGTGCGCCGCGTCGCCCAGCAGGAACACGGGGCCCTTGCCGAAGCGCTCGACGACGCGGTGGTGAACGTGGTAGGTCGAGAACCACTTGACGTCTTGCACGCGGACGCCGACGCGCGCGAGGGCGCGCTTGTCGACGTCGTCCCAGGTCCATTTGGGGGGTCGCTGGATGCCGTCTGGCGGCGCCGCGTCGAGCGCTCCCTCACCTGCGCCGCCGGACGCGTCGTCTCCTGCGCCGTCGGACG
>DASZFV010000290.1:0-10767 GCA_035939455.1 Polyangia bacterium | reverse complement strand
AGCTCTTCGACGCCGCCAGCCCCGAGGTGACGACGCTCGAGACGTGGGTGACGGCGCCGTGACGCCCCGGCGCCGCCCGCCCGCCTCGACGGCCGCCCTCCGGATCGCCTCGGCCGTCCTCGGCATCGCGCTCTCGCTCTTCGCGCCCGTGGCGCGCGCCGAGGACGAGGCGCTCGTGCGCGTCGTCGCCGAGGAGGCGGGCGTGCACACGGGCCCAGGCTTCGGCTACCGCGTCGTCTACGTCGCGAAGCGCGACGAGGTCCTGCCCGCCATCGGCCGCGCCACCAACGACCACTGGTTCCGCGTTCAGCTCCCCGACGGCACCTACGGCTGGATCCTCGGCGACGAGGTCTTCCCGCTCGACCTCGACACGGCGTCGGCCCACCGCGGGCCGTCGGTCTGGAAACGCATGGGCGACGCGATGTTCTCCCCCTCGCCGCTCGTCGAGGGCGGCATCGGGCTCACGTTCTCGGTGGGCGTGCTCGGCGGCGACGGCATGTTCATGTTCCGACCCGCCGTGCTCGTGGCGCCGCACCTCACGGTCGAGGGGTTCGTGGGCGAGACGGTGGGCGATCAGGTGGACGTCAGATTCGCGGGCGGCGGCTTTAACTCGAACCTCTTCCCGAGCTCGCCCGTGACGCCGTTCGCGGCGGTGGCCGCCGGGGGCGCCTTCGGCCGCAAGAAGGCCGACCAGTTCACGATCACGACCGGGAACTACACGATGCTCAACGTGGGCGGCGGGCTGCTCGTCGCGCTCAAGAAGCGCCTCACGATCCGCGGCGACGCGCGCCAATACGTCATCTTCGACGCCAACCACACCCAACGTATCCAAGAATATTCAGGAGCCCTCTGTGTCTATTTCTAAAGTCGTGCCGATCCTCGCAGTCGCTTGCGCGCTGCTGGGCGGGTGCTCGACGGCCCGTTGGACCGTCAAGCCGCACCAGCGCGAGCTGCTCGCCGACCGCATCATGCAGCCCGACGGCAACGCGCAAGAGACCGCCGCGGACGATCACGTCCTGTCCAACCGCGAGGGCGCCATCGGCGGCAGCGGCACCTCGGGTGGGGGGTGCGGTTGCAACTGAGGCCCCCGCTCGGCCGCCTCGCCGCGTTCGCGGGCGCCGCCTTCTGCGTCTCGGCGCTGCTCGTGGCGCCCGCGCGCGCCACGCAGGACGCCGCCGCGCGCCTCACGCTGTTCCGCGAGCCGTCGAGCGCCAACGCCGGCATCAGCGTGGTTCACCCGCAGCTCGACCTCGGCACGACGCTCGGCCCGGACTTTCACCTCGCGGCCGGCTACGAGGTCGACATCGTGTCGGGCGCGACGCCCTCGGTTTACCGCGTCGACGCCGTCTCGACGGCCACGAAGTTCTCGGACACGCGTCACCAGGTCCACGGCGCCCTCGCCTATCAACGGCCCACCTCTGCGTGGTCGTTCGGGTACTCATACGGCTGGGAGAGCGACTACCGCTCGAGCGCCGTCACGGGCACGACGACGAGCGATCTCCTCGACCACAACTTCACGGTCGGCCTGTCGTACACGCACAACTTCGATCGCGTGTGCGACGCGAACAACTCGAACATCGGCGACCAGCCCCTCGACCTCAAGCCCCTCACGCTGTCGGCCCACTGCTTCGGCGGCGAGGCCGACGTCACGACGCACAAGCTCGCCATCGACACGTTCCAGCCCTCGCTGAGCTGGACGGCGACGCCGAAGCTGCTCCTGCAGCTCGGCAGCACGATCCAGATCCTCGACGGCTTCCAGTCGAATCCCTATCGCAGGGTGCTCGTCGGCATGCAGAGCCGCACGCCCCAGGAGCGGCTGCCGCAGTTCCGGCAACGCTACGCCGTCTTCGCGCGCGCCGTCTACGCGCTGCCCGCCGTGCGCGCCTCGGGGCTCTTCATGGCGCGCCTCTACGAGGACACCTGGGCCGTGCAGGCCGCCACGGGCGAGGTCGTGCTCAACAAGTACTTCGGACCGGGGCTGCTCGCGACGGTGCGCGGGCGCTATCACGTCCAGAGCGGCGCCAGCTTCTACCGCGACGCCCGCGGATACCTCGAGCTCGGACCCGGCGGCCAATACTGGACCGGCGACCGGGAGCTGTCGCCCATGAGCAACTACCTCACGGGCGGCAAGCTCGCGTTCATCCGCCACCCCGGCCAGGAGCGCTCGTCCTGGTACGTCGACATGGAGCTCGACGCGAAGTACGAGCTCCTCATCTACCACCTCGATTCGCCCGACGCACCGAACGCCGACCGCGCCCGCGCCCACATCGTGCAGGGCGCCTTCTCGCTGCGATTTTAAACCAATCGTTCAAGCAAACAAGGCGCGCAGCGCGTCGGCGAAGCCCGTGAGCGAGGGCTTGAAGAAGACGGGCGCGTCGATGGAGACCGAGAGCATCGTGTTGTTCGTCGCGGTCACGCCCATGCAGGGGATCCCTCGGTGCGGGCTGCGGCGCAGCAGGCGCAGGAACTTGTTGCCCGCGCCTGTCGCCATGTCGAGGTCGACGATGATGACGCCCGGGCGCTCGGCGAGCAGCACGGCACCCGCCTCGGCGTCGCTCTCGACACAGCGCACGCCGTAGCCCTCCTCGATGGCCAGCTCGAGCAGCAGATCGCGCAGCTCGACGTCGTCGGTGACGGCCAGGATCGCCGCGGGCGCGGGGTGCGTCGCCGTCATGGCGCCCCGCGCGACGGGAATTGACCACCTCTCGAGCACGCTCAAAGTATGGTCTCCCAGGTGTTTCCGGGAGTTTTCGCGCGTGCAAGGCCCTCGTTAATTCTACTGAAACGAGACCGGGTTCAAGTCGCGCGAGGCGCTCACAGAGGCGCCCGTGAGCGTGTCCGCCGTGACGGCGACGTCGAGCTCCTTGCCGCTGATGCTGCCGTGGCAGCCACCGCAGATATTGTTGAAGATTCCGCGCGGCGCGCCCGGCGTGATGTGCTCGCCGCTCGTCACCTGGTGCTCCTCCGTCATCAAGAACACGGACGCGCCCTTGCCGTCCACGAGCTCGAAGATGAGCGGCTTGCCCGCCGGCACGTTGACCAGCAACGAGTGGTCCGGTTGTAGGTCCGCAGTCCCGAGCGACATGCGCTTCGAATAGACGGGGATCTGCGTGCCCTGTAAGCCTGGCGGCGGGTTGGCGGGGGAGGTGCCCATGGGCGGCGGCGACTCGACGTAAGCCTGGAGCTTCGTCGCGCCGTCGAAGGCCGCGACGTTGCGGCCGCGGCGGAGGTTCGCGCCGAGCAGCGTCGCGAGCACCGGGAGGTCTGGGAAGTGCATCGTGGCCTGGTCGGCCCCCGGCTCGTTGTGCCCGCCGAACACGAGCTGGGGAAGGTTCTCGAACAGCGCGCGCGCGGCGCGTTTGTAGCCGAGCGCGCCCTCGACGTAGGAGAGCGTCGGGTCGCTCGCGAGCGCGCGCCGCGCGCCGCCGGCGTCGACGGCGACCAGGTCGTACTTCGGCGCCTCCGCCTGCGTCGGATCGGTCACGTTCGCCGCGTAAGACGCGAGGATGTCGCCGTTCGGCAGCGAGAAAGGCGAGCGGTAGACGCCCTTCGTGCCCGCGCGGCCCGTCGCGGCCGGGTCGACGATCACGAGCGACTTGAGGAACGTCGGCTCGGGGCGGTCGGCCTCGAACGGCCCGACCGATCGATTGAACGTCGCGAGCGCGCCCCCGGCGCCCTTGGCGCTCGCGTCCGACAGGATGACGAGGAAGTTGCGGTCGAGGCCCTCGCGGATCTCCGTGGCCTGCTGATACCCGACGGAGGGGTGAAGGTCCGACGTGAACGTGTCCGTCGAGGCCGCCCGCTGGGCGAGCAAGGGATGGTAGTCGGTGAGGTCCCAGTTGATGCGCCGCCCGGACAGTTGATAGAAGTCCGGCGTCGCCTTCTCGGTCGTCATAGTGACGCGCCCGTCTTGCATGAAGGCCGGCGACAGCTCCGCGTTGAGCAGGAACGTCATCTGCTGCGGGTTCGAGAAGTCCATGCCGGGCGGCCGCACGCGGAAGAGGTCGGAGTTCGGCAGGAAGTTCTTCAACGTCACGGTGCCCGAGCGCGTCGACGCGAACACGACGCTGCCGTCGGGCGCGTACACCGGGTCGAAGTTATGGACGGTGACGCCGTTCACGGCGCGGCCCTTGTCGGTCGTGAGCGGCTTGCAAGTCGCGCCCGCGACGTCCAGCTCCCACAGGTCGAACCCGCTCGCCGCGCCCGAGCGCGCCGCGAAGATGAGCTTGGCGCCGTCGTAGCTCCACTCGGGGCCGCGCACGTCGACGTCCTGGCCGGCGAGCCCCGCGCAGGGCGCGAGCGCGCTGCGCACGTTGCCGACGCTCGCCACGAGGCCGTCCACCCCCATCGTCGCGTCGGCGAGCTTGAGATCGGCGCCGCCTCGATACGTGTCGAACTGCACGAGGCTGTCGGTGTTGGGTGGGCGCGCCACGAAGGCGAGCGGCAGGACGTCGCCCGTCGCCATGGCCGAGACCGACGCCGCGCGCTCCGTGCGCTCGATGCGGTGCCACTCCTTGAACACGCAGAGCGCGCGCGCCGTGGCCGGGTTGCCCGGATCGTACGGCAGCGCCGGATCGTAGCTCGCGGGGAACGGCGCCGGGCACGGGGTGGCCGAGGACACGCCCTCGTCCTCGAGCAGCGACCCTCCGCGGTGCGCGATGCCACCCCCGATCGTCTTCTTGACGGCGCGCGACTGGCCCACATCGACGCTGTCGAGCGCCATGAACTCGAGCAGCGTCGTCTCGTAGTCTCGCTTGAGCGCACCTGGCGAGAGGAATCCCTGGGCGCCAGGCCGCAGCCGAAAATCGTTGAACCCGTCGGGGCTGTGGCACCCCTCGAGGGCGCAACCCCGCGTGACGAGCTTGGGCAGCACGTTGGCCTCGAAGAACTGACGCCCCATCGACTTCTGCTCCGGCGGCAACGGAGGATTTGCCTGGACGTCGAGGGCCCAGGTCTTCCAGGCCTTCCAGGTGTCGTCGTCGCGCGACTGGAAGAAGACGCCGCCCGTATGGTCGATGCCGCCGCCCGGCACGGAGAGCGGCCGCAGCAGGAGCTCGCTCTGCTCGACGGCGACGGGTGCCGGCACGACGAAGCTCGCGGCCTGGACGTAATTGAAGAGCTGGTTCTCGGGTGTGTCGCCGCACGTCAGGTAGAAGTCCGCCTGCGGCGAGCTGTGACAGTTCGAGTAGGCGCAAGACTGCTCGAGCTTCGGCATGATGTCGGATTGAAACGTCATGTAGGCCGAGCTGCCCGTGTCGACGGCGGGCGTGGGTGGCGTCCAGCCCGCTGGCAGCGCCACGCTGCAGCCGCCGAGGCCCGCGTTCGGTTTCCCCACGGGGAGGATCCCGTCGCGGTTCGCGCCGTTGTCCAGCCAGCGCTTGAGCTCGTAGAACGCCTCCGAGTTCGACGAGATAGGCTTGCCGCCGGTGTGACGAATCTCGCTCGGGAGGCTCACGCCGCGGAACGGGAACGTCACCTGCGTCTCGGGCAGGACCTTGAGCAGCAGGAGCGGCTGCGTGTAGCTGCCGTAGGTGCGCAGCGCGTCCCGGCGCTTCTGCACGTTCTCGAACGAGGTGAGGTCCAGGTTGCCGAGGGCGACGCCCGTGGCCGGGTCGACGCGGTGACAAGGCGACGTGCCGTTGATGCAGGAGTTGTTGAAGATGGGCTGGATGTGGTTGTCGTAGAAGTGCTGCTCCACGCCCGACTTCTTCAGGCATCCCGCGCCAGCGCTGGCGAGCACGCCGACCACGAGTGGGCCGAGCGATACGCGCCGGGGGCTCCTCGAGGGCGGCGAGGGGTGCATGCGGGCCTGTGATCTTAACAGAGACGAAAACGGCCCGGACGGAAACCGTCGTCGTCGTCGATCGTCAACTTTGGCCGTGGCGACGCCTTTATTGCGTCAGGCGCGAGATCGCGACCTGCGCGAGCGAGCGAACGAAGGGGTTCGGATCGCCCGTGGCCGCCGTCTGCAGCGCCGGCCCCGCCACGCTGACGGGCGCCCCGATGGAGCCGAGCGACCAGGCGGCCTTCTTGCGCACGGCGACGTCCGGGTCGGAGGCGAGCGCCTGCACGAGGGCGCTCGCTGCCGCGCGCGTGTGCATCATGCCGATGGTCGTCGCGGCCTCGGCGCGCACGCTGGCGTCGGCGTCCTTGACGAGCGGCGCGGCGACCATACCGTCGTGGAAGCCCTCGACGTCGCGCAGGGCTTGTAGCGACGCAACCTTGACGAGGGGATCGGAGTCGGCGAGCGCCTGCGTGAGCGGCGTGGCCACCTCGGGCCGTCCGATCTGGCCGAGCGCGTGCGCCACGGCACCGCGCGCCTCGCCCGAGAAGATGGGGTTCGAGAGGGCCGCCGAGAGCGCCGGGATCGCCGAGGCGGCCCGGAACTCGCCCAGCACGTCGGCGGCGTTGCGCGCGAGCGCCGAGTCGGGCTGCGAGAGGCGGTTCAACATCGAGAGGTAGACCTGGCGGCTCGCCCCGCGGCGCGCGAGCCACCAAGCCGCCGCCTGGCGCACGCGATAGCTCGGGTGATCGACGAGGGGGACCACCATGTCGGTGCAGGCCGCGCAGACCAGGTACTCGGCCC
The DNA here is from genome assembly GCA_035939455.1 of Polyangia bacterium. GTDB lineage: Bacteria > Myxococcota_A > Polyangia > Fen-1088 > Fen-1088 > DASZFV01. The sequence goes on along the minus strand of DASZFV010000290.1, from coordinate 4,181 downwards.
GCTCGAGCTCGGCCTGGATGGCGTCGACGGAGTCGGCCGCGATGGCGCTTTGGATGGCCTGCGGACTGCCGCCGCGGCCCGCCTGCGCCGCGCCCGGCAGGAGCGAGCCGGTCGCGAGCACCGATGAGAGGATGGTGAGGGCAAGCGTCTTCGTGATGCGCATGATCAGATGCTCCCCGGCATGTTGTAGCTCTGAGCGACGTCGTGGTTCTCGCGGAAGTAGAACTGACCGCCCATGTCGATGTTGAGGATGAAGCGGTAGTACTCCTCGGGCGTCAGCTCCCACTCGGGGTGGCCAACGTCGTTCGGGTGGATGCCGCCCGCGGCGAACGCGCGCACTGTCGCGTCGATGGTCGGGAAGCGCTGCGGGGGATTGAGCTTTTGGATGATGTTCGAGTCCTTCGCCGAGCCAGGCGACACGTAGCCGTACTGATTGTAGGCGCCCGTGATGCTCACGACGTCCTCGCCGAGGAGCTCGCCGAGGCCCATAACTGAAATGTAAGAGGCCGTGTAGGCCCCGGTCATCTTCTCGCCCACGGTGACGGTGAGTGGCTGGCCGCGCAGATCGAAGGTGAACGTCTGCGAGGTCTTGGTCGTCATGTCGGTCACGGTGTAGGTCGGGTTGCCGGGCTTGCTCGCGTCCCCGTCGTGGCAGCTCACGCACTTCGCGTCGAGGATGGGCTGGATGGCCTTGTCCCACGGCACGCCCCGGATCTTGCCGTAGCTGAAGTCGTAGCTCGTCGTGCTCCCCGCGACGAAGGGCGTGATGCGCTGGGCGCGCGGGACGTCCAGGTTGACGGCGCCCGCGAGCTGCGCCTGCGTCTGACCGGGCGCGAGCACGGGCGTCTTCAAGCGATCCTCGTGGCAGCCGCCGCACACGCGGTTCTCGCCCGCGCGGCCGCTGATCCAGATCGGCTCGCTCGCGACGCTCATCGCGAACTTGTCGATGAGCTGGATGTGAAAGGGCACGTTGCCCGGCACGGACGCCGCGAATGAATTGTCCTGCTGGAGCGGGATCTCGGAGTAGAGCGACTGGCCGTCGAACTCCGTCGTGCCGAACATCGGGAAGCCTTCTTCGCCCGAGAAGCCCTCGATGAGGCGCACCTTCTGCACCGAGCCGGCTAGGATGTTGAGCACGGATGAATCGTAGACGTTGATGGCGCCGATCGTCGTGCTCGTGCCCCCCGCGAGCGGCGAGGCCGTGACCTGCGGTTCGGGGCGCGCCTTGACGGGACGCGCGAGGATGTCCCAATAGGCCAGGTCGTCGTAAATAGGATAGCGCGTGCCCGAGTTCGCATCGAAGAGGTAGATGCCGAAGTTTGCTTGCGACTTCGCCCTGGCGAGTAGCTCCGACTCGACGGGGCCGTCGGCCCACGAGGTCAGGAACTGTTTGCTATTCGGGTCGCCGATGATCTCGGCGTCGTAGTAGCGACCAACGCTGCTCGGGACGCGATCACCCGGAACGAGGGGCGTCATGTCGGTGAACTTCGACTCCTTCTCGGTGCCGTTGAGGTCGATGAGGAAGAGCTTGCCGGCCTGCAACGTACGGTCGCGAGACGTCGCAACGGCGACGAGCTGGACGTCGTCGGGCAGCGGGTTGCCGTTCGCGTCGGTGCGGCCCGTGATCGTCTGGACATAGCGGCCCTTCAAGTAGCTGTTCGTGCTGGCCGCGCCGTTCGTGCCGCTGCTGTCGGTCAGCTCGCCGCCGAAGGCCTCGCGCATGGCCGTCATGTCGGCGTTCATCATCCGGAGGTGGCCGTCGTTCGCGGGCCCCATATGTAGCCACTCGGTGTAGAGCACGCGCCCGTTGGGCAGGAGCGCGGGCGAGACCCGGTGCGAGACGTTGCGCGGCCCGAGCTGCATGCCCGTTCCGTCGACGTTCATCGTGCCGACCTGGGCTGTCGTCGCGCGCTCGTACTCGTCCTCGAACTGCTTCGAGTCGGGGCTATAGGTCAACGAGCTCTGCTCGTTCTCGACGTTGAGGTTGGTTGTGAAGAAGATCTTCGAGCCGGCCAGGTACAGCGGATAGACGTAGTCGTTGCCGCCCTCGGTGAGCTGCTTGAGGTTCGTGCCGTCGAGGTTCATGGAGAAGATGTTGTAGTGGTCGTTGTTCGCGAGGCGCGCCGAGAAGACCAGCGACAGCGCATCGAACGACAGGTCGTACGACATGATGTCGGCGCCGTCGAACATGGCGTCTGACGTCAGCACCGTGAGCTTGCCGTCCGCCGAAGGCGGCTCGAGCTTGACGAGGCGCCCGCCCGCGACGAAGGAGGTGTACTCGAAGACGTTGCCGGCGTCCGTGCGCGGCATGCGCTGCAGGAAGACGATGGCGCGCACGTCGTCGGGCAGCGCGCTCACGTTGTTCTTCGAGCACGCGCCCCCGAACGCGAGCGCGAGCGTCGAGAGCCCCAGGACCGTCGCCGTATTTCGGTTTCCCATGTCGGCGGTATTCAGCAAGAAGAGGGCCACCTCGGCCACCCGATTGGTCGGCCGGTCTCGCGCTCCCTCGGCCATCGAGCGGGCGTCACTGGTCCGTGTTGCGCAACGTGAAGAACCCGCGATTTTGCCGCGATTTTGTTGACGCAACTTTCTATTTACGCGAAGTCATTGTGATTTTCTGGCGGTCCTCCGGTTGCGCAACGAAGCCCTGAAAGACGCTCCCCGCGCCCCGGGAAACCGATGTGTGCTTTACGCGACGGCGAGTTACCCTGAAGCGGGATGACCGCTGTCCCCGACGACTACGCGAGCGGCCAGAAGCTCGGCCGCTACCAGCTCGTCCGGCGGCTCGCCGTCGGGGGCATGGCCGAGATCTACCTCGCGCGGCTTCCCGGCGTCGGCATCGAAGGCTTCGAGAAGCTCGTCGTCATCAAGCGCATCCTACCGCAGCACGCCCTCGAGCCCGAGCTTCTGCGCATGTTCCTCGACGAGGCGCGCCTCTCGGCGACGCTCACGCACCCGCACGTCACCGAGGTCTACGACGTCGGCACTGACGGCGAGACGCCGTTCTTCGCGATGGAGTACGTGCTCGGCTCGAACCTGCGCCAGCTCATGCAGGCGCAGGCGAAGGTCGCCGACCCGGCCGCCGACGGCGCGACGCGGGAGACGGCGCCGCTGCCGCTGCCGCACGCCATCGGGATCGTCGCCGCGGCGGCAGCCGGCCTGCACTACGCGCACGAAAAGCGCGGCCCCGGCGGCGAGCCGCTCCACATCGTCCACCGCGACGTCTCGCCGTCGAACGTCCTCGTGTCGTACGACGGCGCCGTCAAGGTCTCGGACTTCGGCATCGCGAAATGGGCGCACCAGCGCTCGCAGACCCAGGAGGGCGCGCTCAAGGGCAAGTTCGCCTACATGTCGCCCGAGCAATGCCGGGGCAGGGCGCTCGACGCCCGCAGCGACGTGTTCGCGCTCGGCACGATCCTCTACGAGCTCACGACGGGCCGCGCGCCGTTCGCCGCGCCGACCGACTTCGAGATCCTGAACAAGATCGTCGGCGAGGCGCCCGCGCCCCCTTGCTTTCCAGACGGACGGCCGTACCCGCCCGAGCTCGCCACGCTGGTGCTCGGCGCGCTCGCGCGCGAGCCCGCCGAGCGCACGCCGACGGCGCAAGCGCTCCAGGTCGGCCTCGAGGCCTTTGCGCGGCGGGAGCGCCTCGAGGTGTCGACGGTTGGGCTCGGCGCCTTCATGCAGAAGCTCTTCGCGGACGACCTCGCCTCGTGGCGCGCGGCGCAGCGCGCAGGCAAGTCGCTCGCCGATCACCTCGCCGAGCGCGATGCGCTGCGCCCGGCGGCGCCGGCCGCGCGCACGGCCACCGACGCATTCGCGGCCGGCCGGCGCGGCGCACCCAGCCGGCCGCGTTCCAGCGCCACCGTCGCCCTTGGGTTCCTCGCGCTCACGGTGGCGGGGGCCGGTGGATGGCTCGCCGTGGCGCGCGCGAAGCGCCCGACGGCCGACGACGCGCGGCACGCGGCGACAACAGCGCCTGACCACGCGGCGCTCGTCCCGTCCCGGGACGTCTCGACAGCCGCGCCCACGGGGCATAACGTTGAGGTGCACCTAGCGCCGTCGATTCCCGTCGCGACCACTCATGTCGCCAGCTCCGTCAGAGGCCCGGACAAGGCCGCGCCCCGACGCGGCGGGCACGCTCGCGCCGCCCGTCCCTCACCCGAGGCAGCGCGCCCGAC
>DASZFV010000289.1:0-8424 GCA_035939455.1 Polyangia bacterium | reverse complement strand
CGAGAAGACGATGCCGAAGGCCACGAGCTTCTCCACGATGTGGGTCGGTGGCGAGCCCACGACGAGCAGCAGCGAGGCCGTCGCCACGGGCTTGGACAGCGCGAGCAGCCAACGCCGGTTCGTCTCCTGGCCGACGATGGCCAGCGTCCCAAAGCTCGCCACGAGCGCGATGCCCACCCACGCTGACGACACGATCGAGCCCAAGGAGGTCTCCATGTTCGCTCGTCACCCCGCCTGTTGGAGGTATTCGCCGGGAGGCGCCAGGACCTCGCGCGGCTTGGCGCCGTTGGCCGCTCCCACGATGCCCTCGCGCTCCATCTGCTCGACGAGCCGCGCCGATCGATTGTATCCGATCTGCAGGCGGCGCTGGATGTAGGACACGGACGCCTGGCGCGTCTCGCAGACGATCGCGACGGCCTGGTCGTAGAGGTCGTCGTGGAAGTCGTCGGCGGCGGCCTCCCCGTCGCCGTCGGCGTCCTCCGGGCGCGGCTTGAGGATGTCCATGTCGTAGACGGGCTTGGCCTGCGTCTTGAGGAAGTCGACGACGCGGTGGACCTCGTCGTCCGAGAGGAAGGCGCCGTGGATGCGGCGGAGCTTGAGGCCGCGGTCCGAGAACAGCATGTCGCCGTTGCCGAGCAGCGTCTCGGCGCCCGAGGTGTCGAGCACGGTGCGCGAGTCGATCTTCGACGCGACCTGCAGCGCGATGCGGCTGGGGAAGTTCGCCTTGATGAGCCCCGTGATGACGTCGACGGACGGCCGCTGCGTCGCGAGGATGAGGTGCAGACCCGCGGCGCGCGCCTTCTGCGCGATGCGCGCCACGCTCGTCTCGACGTCCTTGGGCGCCACCATCATGAGGTCGGCGAACTCATCGATGACGATGACGATGTAGGGCAGCTTGCGCGGAGGCGGCTCCGCGACCGCCTCGGCCTGAACCTTGGCGGCGACGTCGGACAGATCCTCGTCGCTCGGCGCCTCCGCGGCGACGACGCCGTTGGCCTCGTCGAGCGAGATCTCGGAGTCGGCGTCGAGATCGACCTCCTGCTCGGTGCCATCGGCGCCCGCGATGACGACGCGGATCTTCTTGGCGCCGGCCGCCGGCGCCTTCTTTGCGTCGTGGCCCTTCTGGAGCACCTCCAACTTGGCGTTGTACCCGGCGATGTCGCGCACGCCCGTCTTGGCGAGCAGCTCGTAGCGGCGCTCCATCTCGTCGACGGCCCAGCGCAGCGCGAGGTTCGCCTTCTTGGGGTCGGTAACGACCGGCAGCAGCAGGTGCGGGATGCCCTCGTAGATCGAGAGCTCGAGCATCTTGGGATCGACCATGATGAAGCGCACCTCTTCGGGTGACGCGTTGTAGAGGATGCTCGCGATCATGCCATTGACGGCCACGGACTTCCCCGAGCCGGTCGTGCCCGCGACGAGCAGGTGCGGCATCTTCGCGAGGTTGACGCTCACGGGCGCGCCCTTGATGTCCTTGCCGAGGGCGACCTGCAGCTTCGAGGTCGAGCCCGTGAAGCACTCGTCCTGGAGGATCTCCTTGAGGTAGACCATCTCGCGCGTCTTGTTCGGCACCTCGACGCCCACGACGGCCTTGCCGGGGATGGGCGCCACGATGCGCACGGCCTGCGCCTCGAGGGCCATCGCCAGATCCTTCTCGAGGTTGGCGATCTTGCCCGTGCGCGTGCCGGGCGCCGGGGCGAACTCGTACATGGTCACGACGGGACCCATGTGGATCTCCTTGACCTTGCCGCGCACGCCGTAGTTCGACATGGCCTGCTCGAGACGCTCGGCCATGTCGTAGAGGGCCTGCTTGTCGGTGTCGTGGGCCTGCGGCGGCAGGTACTCGAGCATCTCGGTGCCAGGGAGCTGGTAGGCGCCGTTCGTGAGCTTGATGAAGCCGGGGCCATCTGCCTGCGTCTGCAAGGGGCGCGGCTTCGTGAGAGCGATCGAGACGCGCTCGTTCGGGGCGACGGCGGCCGACTCGACGATGATGGGGCCGTCGCCGGGCGGCGCGGGCGGCGCCGCCTCGAGCGCGTCGGCGTCGGCGTCGATCCCGTCGGAGTGCATGGGCACGCCATGCATGGCGACGAGCGGAAGGTCGACGCGTCTGTCGGGCTCGGCCTCGGGCTCCTCGCGTGCGTCGTCCTCGTCGCGGGCCGCGGCGGCCGCGGGTTTGGCGATCTGCTCGACGGCCGCCATCTCGGCGAAGATTTCTGCCATGGCGGCGCGCCCTGTATCCTTGCGTGGCGCTTCGTCGCGCACCGTGCGCGCCTCGCCGACGCGCACGCCCTCGCTGGCCTGCTCCCCGGCAGTGACTGGCACGCCGTCGCCCGCCGTTTGCGCGGACTCGTCCAGCTCGTCGGCGTCGGACAGCGCGTCGCGCGCGACGGCGCGGCGCTCGGCCTCGACGACCCTGATGTCGAGGCTGCGCGCGCGCTCCTCGGCGCGCTCGGCGGCGGCACGCTCGGCCTCGTCCCGCTCGGGAAAGGCGGCGCGCGTGACGCGCCAGGCGGCGCCCAGGCCGGCCGCAATGGCACGCCCGCTGCCGCGCAGCGCCCACCCGAGAACGACGGTGACCTCCTGCAGGCGAATGTCGGTGACGAGCAGCAGCGCGACGACGAGCGCGGTCGTCGCGGCCAGCGCGGCGCCCACGACGCCCACGAAGCTGGCCGTGACCTCGCCCATCCATTGCCCGAGCAGCCCGCCCGGTCCGTGCTGCGCGGTCGGCACGCCCGTGAACGGCAGGTGCAGCAACACAGCCGTGGCGACGATCAGAATGACGGCGCCCAAACCCTCGAGCGGCCCGTCGACGAAGCTGTGGCCACGGAAGCAGCGTACCGCCATCACGAGCAGCCCCGCGACGAACAGATAGCCCGCCATGCCTCCGAGCGCGTACAGCTCGCTCGCCGTGGCGGCTCCCCCCGGCCCCATCATCTGATGAGCGCCGAGCTGCATCGACAACATCGAGAGGCCCGCGAAGAGGCCGAACGCCAGCATCACGACACCCGCGATCTCGCGCTTGCGGCCCTGCGGCGCGGCCCTGCTGGGACTCTCGGCTCTGGTCTTGGCGGCCATGGGGCTCCTCGTTGATCTGGAGGTCCAGGTGCTCCCTGTACCTACATCAGACTACTTGGACCGACAGGGCCGTCAAATTTTGTGCGCCGGCCCCTCGTGGCGCGGCCGGCGCCACCGAGCTAAGTAATTAACTTTATTATGATATGTTAAACATCTCATCAACGCGCCCGCAGGGGCCTGAGCGCGTCGGTCCAGCGCAGGAGTTCGTCGAGCATCACGGTCGCGGCCTTTTCGTGGGCCTCCGTGGGCGTGAAGACGCCGTCCTTGAGGTATTGCGTGAACATCGGGATGGTGACGCTCTCGAACATCGGCATCATCTTCAGGGCCGTGACGACCTGCTTCGTCACCGCCACCGAGCGCGCGCCGCCCGCCAGCCCCCCGTAGCTCACGAAGGCGCAGGGCTTGTAGAGCCACTCGCGTTGCAGGTAGTCGATGGCGTTCAGGAGCGCCGGCGGCGCGCTGTAGTTGTACTCGGGCGTGACGAAGACGAAGGCGTCGGCGGCGTCGATCGTCGCGCTCCAGGCCTTCGTGTGCTCCTTCTCGTACTGGCCGAGGCGCGGGTGCTTGAGCTCGTCGAGGAGAGGCAGGCTCACCTCGCCGAGGTCGACGAGCTTTGCTTCGAACTTGCCGTGCTGGCGGGCGAAAGCATGGAACCAGGTGCCGATGGGCAGGCCTGCGCGCCCGGGCCGTACGCTCGCGATGACGACGTGAAGGGTTGGCATCGGACGGCGCTATGAGGCGCTAGGAGGGCGAGCCAGGCGGCGGCTCGATGCGCATCCAGACCGGGCTTGTGGCCATTCCGCCGCCGTCGAAGCCTTCGATGCGCGTACGGGCCGCCCACAAGCTTCCCTGGGTGTCGAGCGCGTAGATGTAAGCGCCATCGGGTGAAATCGCGATCTGTACGAGTTGCATCGGGATCCTTTCCGCACGGGGAAGACCGACTATGTCACGTCCTTGATGGCACGAGGCGCGAGAGCTTCGGGCGCTTCCTCGATGTCGGTGTCGGCCTCGAGCTCCGCGAAGGCGCTGTCCATGGCGTCCTCCTCGGCGGCGTCGGACGGCGGACCGCTCTCGCGCGCGACGTGGAGGGAGAGCGTCGGGTCGTCAGACGGATCGCCGGCGGGCGCGGGCTGGCGCTTCCAGTGCTCGAAGACGGCGGCGGCCGAGGCGCGCGTCATGCCGGGGACGCCCGCGAGATCCTCAAGCGAGGCCTCACGGATCTTCTTCACGCTGCCGAAGTGGCGCAGGAGCAGACGCTGGCGCGCCTCACCGATGCCGGGGATCTCGGCGAGCGCCGACCGCAGCGTGAGGCGGCGGCGCTGGCTGCGGTGGAACGTCACGGCGAAGCGGTGCGCCTCGTCGCGCAGGTGCTGCAGGATGAACATCTCGGCGCTGTTGGGGCGGATGAGGATCGCGTCCTTGGCGTGGGCCAGGAAGACGCGGTCCGGCATCTTCACGGTCTCGTCCTTCGTCGACGGGTCCCTGAGCTTGCCCCTGCGGCCGCGCTTCCGCGCGGGCTCTGCGCCGGGGCCGGGCGCTTCGACGGGCGGCACGGCCTCTTCGACTGGGGCGGGCGGTTCGACGGGCGGCGCGGGCTCCTCGACCGGCGCAAGCTCCTCGGGCGGCGTCGCGGCGACGGGCTCGGGCTCGATGCCGCCGCCCTCGAGGCTGTCGCGCTCCTTGGCGAGGCCGACGATGGACAGGCCCACGCCGGGGCGGACGTCGATGCCGACGTCGCGCGCGGCCGCGAGGGCCATGCCGAGCTGGCCCTTGCCGCCGTCGATGACGATGAGGTCGGGGAGGGCCCAGGTGCTGTCGTCGTTCCCCTGCGCGCTCTCCTCGCGCGCGCGCCGGAAGCGCCGCGAGAGCACCTCGTACATCGACGCGAAGTCGTCGTTGCCCGAGGTGAAGTCGCCGCCGCCGCCGGCGCGGCCAGGCGCCCGGACCTTGTAGGTGCGGTAGCGCGACTTCTCGGGCTTACCGTCGACGAAGACGACCATCGACGCCACCGTCGCAAAGCCCTGGATGTGCGAGACGTCGTAGCACTCGATGACGCGCGGGAGCTTGGGCAGCTTGAGGCGCTTCTGCAGCTTGCCGAGCGCGAGCTCGGTGTCGGCGCGCGCGTTCCGGCGCGTCGCGAAGCTCGACGCCGCGTTCTTCTGCGCGAGCTCGACGAGGCGCCGCCGATCGCTGCGCTGAGGGACGAGCACCTCCACCCTGCGCCTGCGCGACCCGATGGCCGACGCCGCGCGCCGCTCGCCGAGCCACTCGGCCTTGAGCGCCGCGTCTTCGATGTCGAAGGGCAGCAGCACCTCGTCGGGGGGCGGCGCGCCCAGGTCGTAGTAGAGGCCGATGAACGACGAGAGGAGCTCGGTGTCGGGGAACTCCTGGCCCGTGAACGAGAACGCGCGGCTCGCGGACAGCTTGCCGCCACGGATCGACATGACGACGATCTCGAGCGCGATGCCCTCGCGGTGAAAGCCGATGACGTCCTGGTCGCAGAAGTCCGCCGACACGACCCGCTGCTCCTCGAGCGTCACCTCGAGCGCGCGCACCTGGTCGCGGATGTCGGCCGCCACCTCGAAGTCGGTGCGCGCCGCGGCGTCCTTCATGCGCCCGCGCAGCCGGTCCATGAGCTCGTCGCTCTTGCCGTCGAGGAAGAGGCCGACGTCGCGCACCTGCTCGGCGTAGGCATCGCGCGCGACCGGCAGCACGCAGGGCGCCGGGCAGCGCTTGATCTGGTACTGCAGGCAGGGGCGGCGGCGGTTGTGCAGGACGTGGTCGGTGCACGTGCGCAGCTGGAAGTGGCGGTTGACGACGCGCAGCGCCTCCCGGCAGGACGTCGCCGAGTGGTACGGGCCGAAGTAGGAGGCGCCGTCGTCGCCCAGCTTGCGCACGACCTCGAGGCGTGGCCACTCGGCGGCGGGGTCGAGGCGCAGCACGAGGTAATTTTTGTCGTCCTTGAGGTTGACGTTGAAGCGCGGCTGATGCTTTTTGATGAGTGTGTTCTCGAGGAGCAGCGCCTCCTTCTCGTTCGAGGTGATGACCGTCTCGATGTCGGCGACGATGCCCTCCAGCAGCGGCACGAAGTCGCGGCTGTCGCCCGAGGCCGGCTGGAAGTACTGGCGCACGCGATTGCGGAGCACGGCGGCCTTTCCGATGTACACGGTCTTGCCGCGGTGATCCTTCATGATGTAGACGCCGGGGGCCGCGGGCAGGCCCTCGAGGATCTCGGCGAGCGGCTTGCGTTTGGGCGCGACCTCGCTCTCGCGCAGCGTCGGCGCGGCGGCCTCGGGCGCCTCCGGCGCGAGCTCCGAGAGCGAGTCCTTGGGCCGTTCTTCCGACATGCGGCGCTAACCATAGCGGATGCGGGGAGCCGCGCGAGGGCGCGCGCGGCCGGACGGGACGCGTGACCACCGCGGATCCGCGGGCCCGGTGGGCTGCGCTGCGCCTCGCGCTGTCGGCGGCGTTGTTCGCGCTCATGGCGGTGCTCACGAAGCTCGTTTCGCGCCACGTCCCCGGCCCCCAGGCGGCGTTCGTCCGCTTCGCCATGGGCGTCGTCGCGACGGGCCTTTGGTGGCGAGCCGGGCGCGCCGACCTCCGCCCGCGACGCTGGCGCTGGCTCGTCGCGCGCGGGCTGTTCGGCGGCGCGGCCGTCGTGTCCTACTTCAGCGCCCTGCAGCGCATCCCCGTGGGCGAGGCCACGCTGCTGAACTACACGCAGCCCGTGTTCACGATGCTGGGCGCCTGGCTGCTGCTGGGGGAGCGGCCGCCGTGGCGCGCGCTCTTCGCGCTGCCGCTCACGCTCGTGGGCGTCGCGCTCATCGTGGGCCTCCGGCCGCACAATCTGCACGCCAGCGCCGGTCCGCTCCTCGGCCTCGGGTCAGCCGTGCTCTCGGGCGTGGCCGTGACGTCGATCCGCGCGGCGCGCCGCGAGATGCCGCATGGCCCGCCCGCCGAGACCGCCTGGTCGGTCTTCTTTTCCTTCACGGCGCTCGGGCTCGTCGTGAGCGCGCCGGCGGTGCTGCCGCCCTTCGGCCGCTGGGTCGCCCCCACTGCGGGCGACTGGGCGCTGCTGATGGGCGTCGGCGCGTCGAGCGTGACGGCGCAGCTGCTCATGACCGAGGCGTTGCGGCACGTGCGCGTCGGCGCCGCGGGCGTGATCGCGCAGCTCGCGTCCGTGCTGACGATCGGGGCGGGCGCGCTCTTCCTGGGCGACGCGTTGAGCCCGACCTTCCTGAGCGGCGCCCTGCTCACGCTCGGGGGCGTGGCGCTTGTCGTGCTCGGCGCGGCGCCACATTTCCTCAGCCTGCGGCGTCCGTGAAATCGCGCTTGGAGCCGTCGACCGCGGGGCTATAGTCGCCGCCATGGCGAGAACGCTGCGCCCCGGCAGGTGGGCCTGGCTCTCGGCGGGCCTGTGCCTGACGGCGCTCGCGCTGTCGGCCGCGCTCGCGCTGCGCGCGCGCGCTGCGGGCGCGCCCGTCATCGGCAAACTGACGTGGCTCGGGCAGTCGGCCTTCGTGCTCGAGACGGCCACGGGCACGCGCATCGTCATGGACCCGATCCCCAAGGGCCTCGGCTACGAGCTGCCGCCCGGGCTCAAGGCCGACGTCATCACAGTGAGCCACGAGCACCCCGATCACAACAACGTCGCGCTCGTCGTCAACAAGGCGCGCGTGCTGCGCGGGCTCACCGCCGACAAGAAGGGCTGGACGCGGATCGACGAGAAGGTGAAGGACGTCGCGATCCGCAGCGTGGGTGTGTACCACGACGACAAACGCGGCGCCGAACGCGGGCTCAACACCGTCTTCATCTTCGAGGTCGACGGCCTGCGCATCGCGCACCTCGGCGATCTCGGGCACCTGCTCACCGACGAGCAGCTCTCGGCCATCGGCTCGGTCGATGTCTTGCTCGTGCCCGTGGGCGGCGTCTATACGATCGACGCGTACCAGGCCACGCGCGTCGTCGACCAGCTTCACCCACGCCTGGTCGTCATCCCCATGCACTACCGGACGCCGCCGCTCACGATCAAGGAGCTCGAGCCCGTCGACGAGTTCCTCGAGCACAAGGCCGACGTGCGCCACGAGCCCACGAACACGCTGGCGCTCACGCCCGTGAAAGCGCGCCCGGCCGTCCAGATCGTCGTCCTCAACTGGAAGTAGCGGCGCGGCGAGCGCGACGGCGCGCGAGCGCGACGGCCGCCGCGAGCAAGGCCACGGGAAGCGGCCCGCCCGTCGTTCTCCGCGCAGAGAGCGCGCAGCCCACGCCAAAGACGTCGCGAGAGCTGCGACTCGCGCCCGTGGCGCCCTTCGCGCCGCTCGCCGACGCTCCGCCCGCGGCGGCCGCGGCGCC
>DASZFV010000288.1:0-7674 GCA_035939455.1 Polyangia bacterium | reverse complement strand
GCTCTAACCTGAAGGATGTCGGGTGCCACCGATTTGGCGTAACGTTTGCTCAGCTTGGCGCCGACGATGCCCAGAATTGCGCTCCGCCGATCGTTGCCAGTGGCCCCGGAGGCGCCACCGGCGAGACGTCACCTCCCGTTGGCTCCGGAAGCGCGGGACGTCGACGAGGTGCGGCCGATCTACGCCGTTTGGGAGATCACCCTACGCTGCGACCTCGCGTGCGTTCATTGCGGATCACGCGCCGGACGGGCGCGGCCCGACGAGCTAACCACGGCGGAGTGTCTGGATCTCGTCGACCAGATGGCGGACCTGGGCGTGCGGGAGGTGACGTTGATCGGCGGCGAAGCCTACCTGCGTGATGACTGGCTGGAGATCGTACGGGCGCTGCGCCGCCGCGGGTTGCAGGCCAGCATGACCACCGGTGGCCGGGGCCTGACGACGGAACGGGTCGCTGCGGCGGCTGCGGCGGGCCTGCAGAGCGTCAGCGTCTCGCTCGACGGATTGGAAGAGACGCACGATCGATTGCGTGGCGTGCGTGGCTCGTACCAGGCTGCGCTGAGCGCGTTGGCGAACCTGCGGGCCGCTGGCATCCCCATCAGCGTCAACACGCAGGTGAATCGCCTCTCGATGTCGGAGCTGCCCTCGATTCTGGAGACCGTCATCGCGGTGGGTGGCCGGGCCTGGCAAGTGCAGCTGACGGCCGCAATGGGCCGCGCAGCTGATCAGCCCGACCTGCTGCCACAGCCGTTCGACATGCTGGAGCTGTTCCCGGTTCTGGCGCAGCTCAAACGTCGTTGTGATGAAGCCGGCGTCCGATTGTGGCCGGGGAACAACATCGGCTACTTTGGCCCCTACGAATCGGTCCTGCGCGGGAGCATGCCACGCGGTCACATGGCCTCATGCGGTGCCGGGTGCACGACGCTGGGGATCGAGGCGGACGGCGCCATCAAAGGGTGTCCGTCGCTGCAGACCGATCCGTGGACCGGCGGCAATCTTCGCGACGCTTCGCTGCGCGACATCTGGGAGCGTTCGGCCGCGCTGCGCTACACGCGCGATCGAACGGTGGATGATCTTTGGGGCTACTGCCGCACCTGTTATTACGCTGAGACCTGCCGCGCGGGGTGCACGTGGACTGCGTTCAGCCTCTTCGGCAGAGCGGGCAACAATCCTCTCTGCCACCACCGCGCGCTGGAGCTCCAGCGTCAGGGCAAGCGCGAGCGGTTGGTTCCGGTCGCGGCGGCTCCAGGGCAGCCCTTCGACAACGGCCGTTTCGACATTCTGATAGAGGAGATTCCGACATGAGCCACCTCGTTCCTTGCCTCTCTTGTCAACGTCACGTCAGTGTCAGCGAGGATCGCTGCCCTTTCTGCAGCGTTGCGCTCTCGTCAGAGCAGCGCGCCGCCGCGCCACCTCGGCTCCCGGGCCGTCGCCTCGGGCGCGCCGCCCTGTTCACATTCGGCGCCACATTGGTCGGTGCAGCGGCGTGCGGCGGCTCCAGCGGCGGCAACGACGCGGGCAAAGACGCGCCCGCCGCGGACGGCGCTGTAGGCAAGGGCGGCAGCGGCGGGGTGAGTGGTTCTGGCGGAACCGGTGGTCATGCCGGCGGCGGCGGTGACGGGGGCGGCGGAAATGGCGGTCAAGGCGGTTCCGGCGGCCAAAGTGGCTCCGGTGGTGTAGCGCCCCCATACGGCATCACCCCACTTTACGGCGCGCCGGCGCCTTGACGGGCGACCGCACCGCGTGTGGAACCGAGCTCGTCCCCATGATCGTCGAGAGCGCCTGTTCGGCGGCGGCGGCGCGGTGTTGGTGTGGAACCTTTGCGCCGCAAAAACCGCGCTGCCGTTCGGTGCGATTCTCGCGTGTGAGCTCGAGGGAGGCGGGAGCGTGGGGCTTCACCTCCAACAAGAATTCGCCGAGGTATTGATCGTCGTCGAAGGGGAGGGTGTGGCGCGCGTGGGCGAGTCCCCGATAGCAGTCCATGCGGGCGTCGTCGTCCAGATTCCTCTCGGCGAGACCTTGGCGCTCGAAAATGCGTCGCCCGAGCTTCCGCTGCGCTATCTGATTGTCAAAGCCAAGTGAGCTGCGTGCGCGGCCCGATTGACCGTCGGGGTCTTCGGAGCGACGCTCGATGGATGCGGACGACGGGAAGCTGCTGGCGCGCTATCGCATTGGGGGTCGCGGCCATCACCGGCGTGATCGTGGCGCGCGAAGGCGGGACGTTCGGGGCCGATCGGAATGCCTGCGGCTGCTACCAGACCGACGGCGGCAGCTGTTACTGCGACAAGAAATCCAAATGCGGCTGCCCGGGCGAATGCGAGCCGAAGGGTTGCGAGGAGAAGCGGCAAAAACAGATCGACAAGGAGATCCACGCCGAGACGAAGCGTGCGCAAGATTCGGTTCGCACACACGCCGGCAACGATCGCTCGGCGGAGAGCACGAGCGGGCCCGACAAGGAGTCCAGTGCCGCCAAGCCCCTCACGCCGGCGCAGCTTCATGAGCTCGCGCGGCTGCTCGAGCGGTACGTGGCAGCGCACCCGGACGACGGCAGCAAAGGTATCGAGCAACTGGCCCGCGAGCTCGCTCATTCCCCTCGATAGCAGGAGATGCGGGCGAGTCGACCGATGCGGCCCATCAAAGACTGGCTCCGGAGGAGGGTTTCGAACCCCCGACCCGGCGGTTAACAGCCGCCTGCTCTGCCCCTGAGCTACTCCGGAATATAGGGTCGGGCCATTATGAGAATCGGCCCTCGCGAGTCAAGCTCGGCGCGTCACGGTGCTGCTGATGCTCGAGCCGACCCGCCACCGACGACCCATCGTCGGTTCGGGCTCGCGACCTGAGGCCTCTGCTCAGGTGCCGGCGGGCCGCCAGCCCAGCACGCGTACGGCGTTCTCGAAGTAGACCTTGCGCAGGATGGGCTCGGGCAGGCCGATGCCGTCGATCTTCCAGCGGCCCTGGATGGGAGTGGGGCTCTCGAACTGCTTGTCGGCCGTCTCGAAGTAGCGCCAGGTCGACTTGAAGAAGCGCTCCTCGTCGGCGCGCGTCGGCGGCAGCTCACCCGTCGAGCCGAACATCATGTCGTCAGCCGTCGCTCCGACGCCCGTGTCGGTCCCGAACAGGATGCGGTCCTGGTACTTCTCGAAGAAGGCGCGCATCTTGGCCGCGTCGTGCCGGCCCATCTCGGGCACGCGCGCGGCCGTGTCGATGTAGAAGTTCGGGTACTTGTCGAGCATGCGCGTGACGTTGTCCGGATCCTCCGGATCGTTGCCGAAGTGCACGGCGATGAAGGTCGTCCTCGGGTGACGGGCCACGCGCCGCTCGAAGGCGTCGTAGAGCGCCTGCCAGGGCGGGACCTCAGGGCCGAAGAACGACCACTCGGGGTGGGCTCGCAGCTCGTCCCACCTTTCGTTCTTGGGCGTGGCCGGCTCCCAGAACGCCTTCGGATCGCCGATGTGGATGGCGACCGGCATGCCGAGCGCGCCGGCCTTCTCGAATAGCGGATCCAGTCCTTTGTCGTCGATGGTCAGCAGGTGCTTGCCGTCCGGGGCCGGGTACCCCAGGCCGAGGCCCTTCGGGATCTTGAGGCCGCGCGCGCCGAGGCGTTGCGACTCGACGAGCTCCTCGGCCATGCGGTTGCCGTAGTCGTTGGGGTGCGTGCCCACGAGCCGGAAGTTGGCGTTCGCGAAGACGAGCATGCGGCCGTGCGTCTCGGCGGCGGCGGCGAGCTGCGTCTCCAGCATGTGCCGCGGCGGTCCCGGGTACATGCCCGAGAGATTGACGACGCCGTCGATGCCCCACTCGTCCATGAGCTTGAGCGCGCGCGGGATGCCGTCGGGCATGACGTGCATGTGTGTGTCGATGCGCGGTAGGCGACGACCGGCGTGAGCGGCGCGTGCTCCCTCGCCCGCGTCGCCGGCCGCGACGGATTTCGGCGCGTCCGCTCGCGGGCGGCACCCCCCGCCCGCGAGCGCGGCGACGAGCAGCGACAGCGCCACGGGGGCGTGGGCGACCCGGCGCGCGCGCATGCTCACTCGCGCTTGGGAGACGCGGGCGTCGTGCCCAACCCGGGCGGCGGCTCGGCGGGCGCCTCGGACGCAGCCGGCTTGGGGGCCTCGCCGCCGCCCGTCGAGCGGAGCTTGGCGTTGAGCTTCAACGTGCGCACGCCGTTCTTCGGACGCGGCCAGTCGGAGCCTCCGATCATGTGCTCGTAGGCTTCGAAGCCTTCCTTCTTGATCGTGACCGAGTGGGGCAGCGCTGGATCGACGTCGCCGGCCGAGAACGGCGTCGTGCCCACCGAGTTGCCGTCGACGATCACCTCGGCGCCCGCGGGCGTCGAAGAGATCTTGAGGACGTGGTCGCTGCTGGCGGCCTTGGCCTGCACCTCGGCCGCGGGTTGGACCGGCGCCTCCGCGGCGGGCGCGGGGGGCGACAGGTCCGCGACGGCGGCGGGTGCCGCCTCGGCCGGCGGCGCGGCCTCGGCGGCAGCGCTCCGGCGCTTGCCCTTGCGGCCGCCGCGCGCGGGCTTGTTCTCCGGTTTGTCCTCGCCCAGCTTCGATTCAGCCAGCTTCGCTTCCGCCGCGGGCGCGCCCTCGGCGGGCTTCGCCGCGCCGGGTGCCGCCGCGTTTGGCGGCTCGCCCTCAGGCCGCGCGCGCAGCGACGAGGGCGTCGCCGTGCCGCCGCCGGCCGGCTTCTCGACTGCCAACGGCTGCTCGGGCGCGGCAGCCGCGCTGGGCGTCGGCGCGGCAGCGCCCGTCGCGCTGGGCGCAGCCTCGGGCGCAGCGGCGGGCTTCGTGGCTTCGGTCGACGCCGTGGGGACGGGCGCCGCGGGCGACGAGCTGCGGCCCGGACCCTTGAGCACGTAGTAACCGCCGCCCGCCGCGGCCGCGAGGAGGAGGAGGCCGACGACGGCGACCGTGGCGCCCGAACCGCTCTTCGTCTTGGCCGGCTCGGCCGGCGCGAAGCTCGCCGCCATGAGCTCTGGCGGCTCGGCGGGCGCGGAGGGAGCCTTGGGCACGCCGCGGGGAAGCGGCGTAGGCGCGGAGATCTTGGGCAGGTCGATCTTCTTCCCCGCTGCGCTGCTCGCCGCCGCGTCGGCCTCGGACACCACGGGCATCTCGGGATCCGTGCCCGCTCCGCCCACGCGCGTGGGGCCGGAGCCCACCCACGCGCTCGTGGCCCCGTCCTCTTCCTCTTCGTCTCGCAGAGCTCCCTCGAGCGAGGCATCCCCTAGGGGCACGACTGGGATGGTGGGCGCCTTCATCTCGCCGGTTCCCGTGAACATCGGGCGCGTGTCCGTTCGGCGCGGCGGCGCGTCGCCCATGTCGGCCGCCGATTCGAGCACGACCGGGTGGGCGTCAGTCGGCCGGCGGTGCGTGGCCCTCGGGACGTCGCCGACGTCGGGCGCCGACTCGACGACCACGGGCGCGGCGTCGGTCGGCCGCCGAATGCGCGACGAGAAGTCGACCGGCACGGGCGCGGGGACGGGCGCTGGTCCTTCCATCTCTGTCAACACAGAGAGCGCGCGATCGATGTCGTCGGCCGTCGGTTTCTCGAAGAGCGCGCTCGGCGCGGGGGCGGGGCGCTGGGCGTTCATCCCGGTCGTCGAGCGCGGCCGGCCGAAGGGGCCGGTGCTCTCGAGCGGCGGAACCGCGCCCGGGATCGCGGTCTCGGCCGTGCGCGACGTGCTCGTCGTCAGCGCGTTGCCCCGGCCAACACCGAAAGGATCGGCGTCGATCGCGGGCTCCGTCGTCCGCGCGACTCCGGTCGCGACGGGACCGGAGCTGGCGTTCGGAGCGGCGCCGCGCGGTTGAGCGCCGAGCGGGCCGGAGCCGGTTCCAGGCGCCCGCGACCGCGGCTGGGCGCCGAGGGGACCAGAGCCGGGGGCGGGCGCGGGGACGCGCGGTTGAGCGCCCAGCGGCGACAGGCCACCGACGCGCGGTGGGCCGCTCACCGCCTGGGCAGCCCGCGCGCTCGCGGGGTCGAGCGTCGAAAAGGTGCTGGATGGTTGACGCACCGCCATGCCGCCCGCGGGTCCGGGCTTGGCGGCCGCCAAGGTTTGCTCGCGGCGCGCCTTGTCGGCGAGGATCTTCTCGAGCACGGGCTGGCTCGCGGGAGTGAGCTTGTCGAAGCGTACGCCCATGCCGGGCGTCACTCCGGCGCGCGTGGGATCGTTCTCGCGGATCCAGACGATCGTGCCTTCGCCAGCCAGCAGCGGCGCCGTGTCCTGCAGCTGGAAGTCGAAGCGCAACTGCGTGCCGACGGGCAGTGGCTCACGCGTGCGGCTGAAAATGCCGCCGCGGCTGACGTCGACGGCGTAGCGCTCGATGAACTGGTCCAAGGTCGCGCTGCGAAACTTGATGCGCAGGCTCACGGGACCGCGGGGCTCTTTCGACGGGGGCTGATCCATGGAGTGTGGAGTGTGCGGAGTGGGACGTGAATAGACCGAAAGGCCGACGTCCAGTCGGCGGCGAGAGGTGGCGCGCGATCGCACTATAAGCGTTCCTGATCGCGCTTTGCAAAGGCGGGATTATTCCTGATATTTTGGCAGAAATCACATCCATGCGCGGGAGCGTCATCATGCCCGGAAGGTCCGTATCCTTTGGTCGGCCCCCTCGGGCGAATCGTTTCACGCGCTCCGCCGCGCGTGCCGCCGCTCGCGTGGTCGTTGGCCTCGCGGTCTTCTGGCTCCCGGCGTCGTCATTCGCGGCACCCGTCGCGCCGGCGGCAGGCGCGGCGTCGTCGGCCGTCTCTTCGGCGTCGGCGCCCGTCACGCACGGGCCTGTTGCGCGCGAGCCTTTCCACGCGGCGCACGCCGCGGTCGCGTCGGATCACCCGCTGGCGTCAGCGGCCGGCGCCGCGGTTCTCAAGGCGGGAGGCAACGCCATCGACGCCGCGTGCGCGACGGCGCTCGCGCTCGGCGTCCTCCACCCGGAGGCGTCGGGGATCGGGGGCGGCGGCTTCGCGCTCGTCTACATCGCCAAGGAGAAGAAGGTCCACGCGCTCGACTTCCGCGAGCGCGCGCCCGCGGCCAGCTCGGCGGCGCGGTTCTTCAAGGACGGCAAGCCGGTGGCGGCGCTCTCGAAGGAGGGTGGCCTCGCCGTCGCCGTGCCCGGCGAGGTCCGTGGGCTCGGGGAGATGGTCAAGCGCTGGGGCCGAAGGCCATTCGGTGCCTGCGTCGATCCGGCGCAGAAGCTCGCTGCCAAGGGCGCGCCCGCGTCGTGGCGCCTCGCGCAGGCGCTCGCGGCGCTCGCGAAGGATGCGCCGCCCGCCGACGCGGCCTTCGTCAAGACCTTCATGGGGCCGAACATGCCGAAAGAGAAGGACGTCTTCAAACGTCCCGAGCTCGCGGCGACGCTCGCGAAGCTGCGCGGGGGCGGGCCAGGCGCTTTTTACAAGGGCCCCATCGCCGCCGAGATCGTCAAGGCGGTCACGGCCGCGGGCGGCGTCATGACGGCCGACGATCTGACGAGCTACGCCGTGGCCGAGCGCGTCGCGCTCGAGACGCGACACCGGGGGCTGCGCGTGTTTACGATGCCGCCGCCGTCGTCGGGCGGTGTCGCGCTCATCGAGACGCTGGGCATCCTCGACGCGCTCTACCCGAGGCCGAGCGACCTGCCGAAGGAAGGCGTGGTCTCGGCCGCCTACCTGCAGACGCTCGCCGAGGCGTTCAAGCACGCG
>DASZFV010000287.1:0-5986 GCA_035939455.1 Polyangia bacterium | reverse complement strand
GGCTTCCCGCTGGGGGTCATGCAGGCGGTCTCGAGCGGCAAGGTGGTGAATCCCTACGACCGCGACCAGGAGCAGGGCTGGGACCACGTCGACTTCGTGATCGACGCCTTGCTGTCCGAGGGCAACTCGGGCAGCCCCGTGCTCGCCGTCTCCTGCAAGTCGCGCCTCATGGAGCTCGTCGGCATCTATCACGCCGGCTACAAGGGCCACGGCGCGCTCAACGTCGTCGTCGGCATCGACCAGCTCGTCGACTTCATGCATAAGAAGAAACGGGTGCCGCGCTCGCCCTCGGCAGACAACGCGCCCGGCGCGCCGGCCGTCGCCGACCGCGCGCGCGTCAAAGAGGCGCTCGCCTCGGGCACGCTGCCCCTCTTCGACTTCGGCGGCCTCATCATGCACGCCGAGATCGCCGACGACGCCCTCCTCTACCAGATCTACAGCCGTCAGTTCCCGCTCGACGACCGCCGCGTCGTCGTCATCGAGGACAAGCCCGACGAGAAGGGCACCGGCGCCTTCGGCACGCTGGGCCGCCTGTGGGTCCTGTCGCCCACGGGCTGGCGCGAGTGGCCCCAGGCGGAGCTCGGCGCCGACGAGCGCGACCTCCTCGTCCACGTGGCCGACTCGTTGCGCCTTCAGATCCTCCACACCATCGATTACCGCCGCGCCCTCGCCAACCCCAGCTCCGCCGACGAGCGCCGCAAGGGCCGCGACCTCTCCCGCGCCCTCGCGCGCGACGTGCCAATCGCGCGCGACCTCGCGTCCAACCTGCTCGAGACGGCCGAGCGGCTCTCGGTGGGCCACGACACGGGGCCCGCCCCCGCGTCCGCGTCGTCGGATGCGCCACCGGCGACGGTCGCGCTGCCGACCAGGGGCGCGCCGACGCCCTGAGGGTTGGGCTGCCGCCGCGGGGGCGCGCGGGCACGCTGCGCTCGCATCGGGCCTCGGGGCGCGAGGCCCCCGGCGTTCGGGGTGGTCCTGCCGCTATGAATAGCGCTTGCGGATGAGCGCGAGCACGGCGTCCTTCGCGCAATTGTCGCAGTACCCGAAGCGCGCCTTCAACGCCCCCAGCGTCGTCTGCGCCGCCGCGGCCGCCTCGGGTTGCATCTTCCCGGAGCCGTCGGTGAGCAGGATCAGCAGGTCGTCATTGATCTTCCGCACCTGCTTCTTGCGGTCGTCGAAGAACGACTCGCGCAGCGCCGCGATGGGGCGCGGGAAGATGGCCTCGTAGTCGGGCCGCTGGCGGGGGTGGTCGATCGACCAGGCGCCGATGCGCGAGATGACCTCGCGGCGAAACTCCTCGCGGCGGTTCGACGTCTCGAGGATGCGCTCGATGTTCCCCATCATCTCCTCGTCGGGGTCTTCGTCCCGGCCCGTGATGGGGTTCGGCACCTTCTCGCGCTTGACCCAGTACGAGGCGTGCGTGATGTAGCGCTCGAACTGATCGATGTAGCGCCGCTCCTCGGCGAGGCCCATCGACGTGCGCACCTCCTCGTCGATGCGGTCGATGAGCTTGTCCCTGACCTGGAAGATGAACTTCTTGTTCTCGTGAAAGCCGCCGGGCAGCGGCTCCTGCTTGAGGAAGTCGTAGACAGTGACGCCGCGCACGAGGTCCTCGAGCTCGTCGAGGATCGCGAACGGCGACAGACAGGCGTACTTCGGGCTCTGCGCGGCGTTCATTATGAGCAGCTTCATCTCGCGCGGCGAGGCGCCGGTGCGGCCCTCGTAGTTCGGGTAGCTGTCCGATTCGCGCGCGATCTTCTCGATGCCCCCGACGAGCTCGCGATGCTGGTCCGTCGAGAGGCCCTCGGGCGTGACGTTCTCCGCGTAGAGCAGCGCCTTCTCGAGCGGCCCGAGGCGTCCCACGATCTCGGTGAGGTTCTTGCCGTACTTCTCGCCGAGCGGCTTCTTCATGCGCGTCAGCACGGCCCACAGCGCCGTGACCCACGCCACGTGCGGCGCGACGTGCTTGCCCGATCCGGCGTGCGCCGCCCGGATCTGTGCGTCGTAGATCTTCCGCTCGACCTTGTGGTCGAGCAGGTACGGGACGCGCACGAGCTCCATGCGGCCCTTGAAGGACTGAAACTCGGGGATCTCCTTGAACGCCGAGAGGTACCCTTCGTTGGACGAACCGATGAAGATCGTATCGAGCTCGAGGCTCGCGACGTCGAGGGAGACGCGCCCCTGCTCGACGGTGCCGAGCAGATACTTGTACGACTCGAGCGGCCGCTTGAGCAGATCGGCGAAGTCGATGACGCCGCGGTTCCCGTCGACGAGCTCGCCCTGGTACTCGTAGAGCGTCAGGGATTGCAGCGCGGGCGGCAGGGATGCGAGCGAGCGATCCATGGTGAGCTGCCGGGAGCGCGCGTCGACGGCCAGCTGGGGCTCGACCGTGGCCGCCGCCTGCCGGTATCGGCGCGACACGAAGAAGCGCTCGACCTGGACGTGCCGCAGCACCTTCGCGAGATCGCCGTGATACGAGGAGAGTAGCGCCTCGAAGATCTGGCGGTTGCGGTGCGAGAGATCGCCGCGCAGCAGGTAGTCGGCGGGGCGGAAGCCGGCCTTGATCTCGGCGCCGAGCCGCTGCTCGATGAGCTCGCGGCGTTTGCCGCGCGGCACGAGCAAGAGGGGGTGGTCGCGCATCTCGTCGACGATCTTGGCCTCGATGAACTCGTCCTCGAGGTAGGCGTACGTCTCGGGCGCGCCGCCCGAGGCCTCGAACCCTCCGCCACCGAACCCGATGCCGCTCTTCGTGAGCTTCTGCGACGGGAAGATCCAGTTGAAGCGATAGAGCGCGCCGTCGTCGAGCGTCGAGTAGTGCTCCATGGCGCGTTGGAGGGACGCCACGAACGTCGACTTGGCACTGCCGTTCGGGCCGTGCAGCAGGATGAGGCGGTTCGTGCGCCCCTCGCGCGCGAAGTTCGACACGAGTCGATAGACCGCCGCCTGCACCTCCTCCTGCCCCACGAGCGCGTCCTTGCCGGCGTCCCACGGACAGTCGAAGAGCTTCCAGCGCGCCATCACGCCGCGCGGCGTGCGCACGAGCTCGGTGCCGAAGTGGTCGAACACGTCGCGCACATACTGGGCCGCCGAGCGCACCTGGCGACCGGCGGCAGCGCCGAACAGCGAGAAGTATTCGCCGAACGACATGACGCGCCGGTTGCGCGCGAAGCTCTCGCGCAGCTCACCCGCCGTCTGGGTGAGCCAGGCCTTGGCGTCGAAGTGACCGCCCGCATCACCTCCCGAAGCGGCCACCTCGATACCCGATCCAGGCGGAGGATCTTCGATCGCCATCAGACTTCACGTTACCACGCGTGTCTTGTCCGATCTACGCGCGGCGGCGCGCCCAGCAACGGCGTGCCCCGCTGCTGCTGTTGCATCTCTTCCGTTCGGGCCGCGTCCACAGTATGTAAAGGCCACACCCTCTCCCTCACCTGGAGCTCCTCCGATGCCGATGCCGCGCTCTCTCGCCACGATCCTGACGCTGACCTTGTCGCTGACTGCGATGGGCGTGGCAGCGCGCGCGCGCGCGAAGGAGTCGGCCAAGGAGGCGCCGGCGAAGGACCCGAAGGCGGAAGCCGGCAAGCCCGTCGCCGAGGCGACGCCGCCACCCGGCAGTCCCATGGCGGACCTCAAGAAGTCGAACGCGCAGCTCGAGAAGGTGCTGCACAAGAACGTCCCGAACTGGACGCCGGAGGCGGAGCTCGAGCGCGTGGAGGTCCGCAAGCTCGTGGGCGGCTTCCTCGACTACGGCGAGCTCGCGCGGCGCGCGCTCGCGCGCCACTGGGACGCGCTGACGCCCAAGCAACACGAGGAGTTCACCGATACGCTGCGGCAGCTCGTCGAGCGCAGCTACCTGCGGCAGGTCCATGGCAGCGCGAACTACAACATCAAGTTCGAGAAGCAGGAGAAGGCGGGCAACGAGGCCACCGTCGACGCCACGCTCCACACGATCTCGCGCGGCAAGAAGGTCGACATCGCGCTCGAGTACAAGATGCTCGGCAAGGAAGGCAAGTGGGTCGTCTATGATGTTCTCACCGACGAGCAGAGCATGCTCGAGAACTACCGCGCCGAGTTCAACAAGATCATCGCCAAGGATGGATTTGACGCGCTCCTCAAGCGCATGAGGAAGAAGCTCGAAGAAAAAGAGGAGTGAGGGCATGGCGCGCTCGAGCTCCGCGGCGTTCGGCGCGCCGATCGTGCGGCTCTTGCCAGCCGCCCTGGCGCTCGCCGCGCTCGGCGCGGCCGGTTGCGGCAGCGACTGCTGTACCGTCGACTCGGAGCCCATCCCCCTGTCGCGCGCGCCGCTCGGCGAGGGCCTGGCTCCGGGCGCGCTGCTTGCGCGCGCCCAGCCCCCCGGCGGCGGCGCGCCCTTCTCGATGGTCGTTGACACGGCCTCGCCGGTCACGATCCTCGCGGCCCCCGCCACCACGGGCACGCTCCGGATCGCGCAGCGCGGGTTCGACCTGCTCGACGGGTCGGACCCCGCTCCGGACCCCGCGCGCGTGCGAGCGCGCTTCCGCGATCTCGGCCTCTTCACGCTGCCGCTCGGCCCCGTTGGCAGCCCGACGACCCTCCCCGGCGGCGTCATGGGGGGGGATCTGCTGCACGCCTTCTCCATCGAGCTGCGCTTCGCCAAAGCCTGCTCCGATCTCGACGGGAGCGCTTCGGGGCCCGGGTGCTCGTCCGTGACGTTCTGGCGGCACCAGGGCGCGACGCTGGCTTTCCTCGAGGACGCGGGCTACGCCGTACTGCGCTTCACGCTCTTTGGCGGCGGAGAGACGACCGCCCAGTCGCCGTCGGATTTTCTGGGCCTGCAGGCCCCCGTTACGCTTCCTCCCACGCGCGTCGTCTTCCGGACCTGTGCCGCGCCACGCCTGTTCTCGCGGACCGAGCCGCGCGAGGCCTGCTGCACGCGCGGCGACGAGATCGTGCGCGCGTCGGGGGCCGATCTCTCGCTCCTGCTCGCTACCGGCGTCGGTCCCATGGTGCTGAGCCGGTCGGCGTGGGCCCGAGTGTCCGCCCTCCTCCCGACGCCGCCCGCCACGACGGCGGCGCCGCTCCTCGTCGCGACCTGGCCCACGGCGATCGACGCGACCTGGACGACGATGCCGCGCTACGCGCTCGTCGACGGCTTCGATCCGCCGTCGACCGGCGACGAAGGCCCCTGCGTCGATCTCGGCCGCGCGCGGCGTATCGAGTGGACCGAGGCGCAGATCGCGGCGACGGGGCAGGCCCAGCCCGCCGTCGGCGCCTGCGTGCAGCCGTGCGACACCGACCCGAGCCAGACCGGGGAGTCCCTCAACAGCGCGGCCTACATCGAGCTCGGCGGCGCGATCCCCGTGGCCGTCGTCGACGACGCCGAGCCGTTCCTGCAGGCGCTGCGCTTCGACATCCGCCCCGAGGGCCCCGACATCGACGGCCTGGTCGGCGCGGCCGCGCTGGGCGCCGCGCGCGTCGAGCTCGACTACATCAACGACACGCCACGCGCGATCTTCTCCTGCGAGCTGGGGGCGAGCCACGACGCTTGCTACGCGGCGTCCCGCTGCCCGCGTCTGCCCGATCACGACCACAAGCATCTGTGCTTCGGTCTTCCGGCGGCGCCGGAAGCGTCGCCCGGCTTCGGCCTACCTGCGACCTGCGCGCCCTCGGGATGCTAGGGTCGCTGCTGAAGACCGCGATGGGGAGGTGACAGGGCGTTGAGGTCCGACGTGCGCTCGCGCAGCGAGCATCTAGGGGTCGGCGCGCCGGCGTCGAGGTCTGCGTGTACAATGGCGCCAAGCATGCGTACCGCCGTCGCCGTGGGGCTGGCCGCCGTCCTCTCGCTCGCCGCCGCCGGTGCCGAGGGGCGCGTCCGCGTCTCCATCGGCGACTTCGCGATCGCCGGCGGCGACTCGCCCGCGCTCGCGCTCCAGCTCGAGGACGGCTTCGTGCTCGGCCTCGTGCGCGCGGGCGTGCAGGTGATAGACACCGTCGACACAGCCAAGAA
>DASZFV010000286.1:0-2725 GCA_035939455.1 Polyangia bacterium | reverse complement strand
GCGGCACTCACGCTCGTGGCGTGCGGCGGAGGCGGAGCTGGCGGCGCGGGCCCGACCGGTGGCGGAGGCACGACGGGCGCCGCGGGAACCGGGGCCGTGGCCGGCACGACGGGCGCTGGCGGAGCTTCGGGCGATTCCGGCGGCGCGGGCGCGACCGGTGTCGGGGGTGGCGGCGGCGCGGGCGCGACGGGCTCGGCCGGCGCGGCGGGTTCCGCCGGCGCGACGGGGCAGGGCGGCGTCGTCGACGCGGGGAGCGCCGGCGCTCCCGAGGCGGGGAGCGACGCCCCCGCCGGTCCGTTCACGCTGACGAGCAGCGCCTTCACCGAGGGGGCGGAGATCCCGCTTCCGTACAAGTGCGCGGAGGTGCAGCCCGCGGGCATGAACCAGTCGCCGTCGCTCGCCTGGACGCCGGGCCCGCCCGGCACGATGAGCTATGCCGTGACGCTCAACCACGCCGCCCCCGACAACTCGGCCCACTGGGCGCTATGGGACATCCCTGCCACGACGACCTCGCTCGCCGCCAACGTCGACCACGTCGCGATGCCGCCCCTGCCCGCGGGCGCCAAGCAGTGCACGCAGAACCTCGACGGCTTCACGGGCATCGGCTACCTGGGTCCGTGCCCGCAGGCCGTGGGCGCGCAGCAGATGTACCGGTTCACGGTCTGGGCGTTGAAGGTGGCGACGCTCGGTGGCGTGACGTCCTCCTCGACGACGGCCGCCGCGCAGACCGCCATCAAGAACGCCGCGCTGCCCGGCGGGTCCGCCACCCTCACGGGCACGCAGCTCCGTTCCAACTAGGGCTCGCGACCGAAGGTCGCGAGGGGGGGGGGCAGGGCGTGGAGGCCCCGACGTGAGCCCGTTGCCGCTAGGCAGACGGGCTCCTGGCCGCTCGATTCGAAAACAGGACGACGGGACCCACGGGGTGGTAACTCTGAGGGCGTGAGGTTTCGCGTTTGGCTCCTCGGTGGCGTCGCCGCACTGGGCGCTGCCTTGCTCGGGACGGCGCCGGGCGCGGCGGCCGCCAAGGCGGCCCGCCCGCGCGGCGTGAACGCGCGCACGGGCCGCGCGACGCCCCCGTTCTCCGAGCTCGTCAAGGCGGCGCGCAAGAACGATCGTGCGGCCCTCGAGCGGCTCGCCGGCCGCTTCGGCGTGGCCCGCCTCGCCGAGGGGGTGCGCGCGCCCGACGCCGCGGTCGCCCAGGCGGCGCTCGCGGCGATCCCCTTCGCGCGCGGCGGCGTCCTGCTCGCGGCCACGGTCGCCGAGCGGCTCGACGCCGCCGATCCGGCGCTCGCGACGGCCTCGGCGCGCACGCTCGGCGCGCTCCTCGACGGCGACGCGCCGGCCGAGCTCGCCGAGTGGGAGGTGCCGCCCGACGTCGTGGCCCACGCCTGCGGCGCCCTGCGCTCCCTCGCGACACGCACCGACGCCGCGCCGTCCGTCCGCCTCGTGGCGCTCGACGCGCTCGCCGGCGCGCAGGGCGCCTGCCCGGCGCTCCCCGATCTGGCGGCCTTGCTGCTGCACGATCTCACGCCCGCCGTGCGCCGCGCGGCCGCGCTGCTTCTCCCGGCGGGCGACGCGCGTTCTCAGATCCCCCTGCGCGAGGGCCTGGCCGATCCCGATCCGGCCGTGAGCGCCGCGTGCGCGGCGGTGGTCTGTCGGCGCGTTGATTTTGCGGCTTACGCGGCGGCGGCCCACGCGCGCCACGACCCGCTCGTCGAGCAGGCGACGGCGGCGGCGCGCGCGATCGTCGCGGCGCCCGCGACGCGGCCCGAGGACGCCGTCGAGATGCTGGCCTGCCTCGCCGCCGCGGGCACGCCGGCCGATCGCGCGCTCCTCGAGAAGCTACGCGCCGGCGAGCCGTCGCCCGTGCGCGAGCGCGCCGCGCTGCTCCTCGGCGCGGCCGCGCCCGGCAAGCCCGAATGACGACGCCGACACCTCCCGCCCCGACCGCCGAGTCGCGGGGCAGCATGGCGCGCGGCGCGCGCAAGGTCAGCGCCCTCACGATGCTCTCGCGCCTGCTCGGCCTCGTGCGCGAGCAGATCTTCGCGCTCACGCTCGGCGCGAGCGCCAACAGCGACGCCTTCCTCGCGGCCTTCCGCATCCCCAACCTGCTGCGCGACCTCTTCGCCGAGGGCGCGCTGTCGACGGCCTTCGTGCCGACCTACGTCTCGACGCTGCGCAACCAGTCGCGCCCCGCCGCCTTCGCGCTCGCGAACCGCGTCATGTCGACGCTCACGATCTACCTCGGCCTGCTCGCGGCCGTCGCCATGCTCTTCCCCGAGCCGGTCGTGCACGTCGTCGCGACGGGCTTCGCGCCCGAGAAGGCCGCGCTCTGCGCGACGCTCGTGCGCATCATGCTGCCGTTCCTCCCCACGATCTCTCTCGCCGTCGTCGCCATGGGCGCGCTCAACGCCGAGGAGCACTACACGGCGCCCGCCCTCGCCTCGTCGATGTTCAACCTCGTCGCCATCGGGGGCGGCGTGGCCGTCTACGTCATCGGCCCCTCGGCGCGCGCGGCCGTCATGACCTGGTCCGCCCTGACCCTCGTGGGCGGCCTCGCGCAGCTCGCCGTCCAGCTCCCCTCGCTCTTCAGGCTCGGCTTCCGCCCGCGCCTGCTGCCCGATCTCGCGCTGCGCGACCCGGGCACGCGCCGGATCGCGGCGCTCATGGCGCCCGCGACGCTGGGCGTGGCCGCCGTGCAGATCAACGTCGTCATCAATTCGTC
>DASZFV010000285.1:0-15407 GCA_035939455.1 Polyangia bacterium | reverse complement strand
GTGCGCGTGAACATCTCCGTCAAGGACAAGTTCCCGTGGGCGCCGGTCCCGACGGCGTCGTGGTCGGCCAACAACAGGTCGATCGGCGTGGTCTTTGTCCATGGCAACCTCTTCGGCCGCGGAAAGCAGCTGGCGATCGGCGCGCGTCTCGCCACCGTCGACTCCGGAGCGCTGGTCGCCTACCGCGACCCCGCGTTGTTCGGCAGCTGGATCTACTGGCAGATCCAGGGTCTCGTGCAAAAGCAGGTCATCCCCGAGTTTCAGAACTACGGCATGGCGATGGGGATGCCCATATCGCTCCACGATCCTTACGAGCTAGACGAGACGCACCTCTTCTCGTATGGCTTCGAGGGCGCGCTCGGCGTTGCTTGGCTCCGCCGGGTAAAGACGCAGGTCGCCTGGCACCTCGAGAAGTTCGACTACCAGGGCACGTTCGATCCCGTGATGGGGACGCGGTTGCCGATCGATTCGACGAAGGGCGGCGTCATCGGCGTGGGGAGGGCATCGCTGACGTTCGATTTTCGCGCACGGGAGTTCGCGGTCATGCGCGGCACGGCGCTCAGCGCGGCGCTCGACTACGCGAGCCCGGACTTCAAGAGCGACTTCACCTACTGGCGCGCGGGCGCGAGCTGGGAGCACGGCATCCGCCTCTTTCGGTCGCACAACTTCATTTACAGCGCGGGCGCGACCGCCGGCCACAACTTGCCGTTCTGGGCGGAGAACACGGCGGGCGGACCCAACCTGCGCGGTTACCTCTATCAACAGTTCCGGGGCGACACGCAGCTCGGCGGCAAGGTCGAGTACCATTTCCCGCTGTTCTCGGTGGGCTCGCTCGATTTCCGCGCGCTCGCCTTCTACGACGTCCAGGCGGTCTGGTTCCGAGAGACGGTGACCGATCCCACCATGCCGGGCGTCGACTTCACGCGCATGACGCCCGACATGCGGAGCTTCCCAGCCAACAACCAGTACGGCTTATCGTGGCAGCAGAGCGTTCACAACGACGTTGGCGGAGGCCTGCGTTTCTTCCTTCGCTCCGTGGCCGTGCCCCTCGTCGGCTTCGACGCCGGCTACGGCCTCGAGGCCAACAACTGGCGCTTCCTCCTGATTGTTGGCGCCTGACGGCTGACCCGCGCGCCCGGTGGCGGAGGCCTTGCTTTGCCGAAGGCCGGCCGCGGTACATCTAGGTTTATGTACGTAGGGGTGATGAAAACCTACCATCCGCGGGTGGTGAAATCTCAACTCGACGGCGGGGACAGGCCGTTAACATCAAATAATTACGACAGTTTATATCAATGAGGTCCATGGCGCACGCCTTGCTCGGAAGGGCCTCGCCATGTCAGGCCTTCCCGTCGCCGCTCAGTCAAGCTTTTCTTCCGCTGCTTCCCCACTGGCGCCACTCCGCGCGTTCGCGCCCCTTCCCGTGCCGCGCGTGCTCCTGTGCGATCTCGACGGCACGTTGATAGACAGCATGCCGATGCTCGCTGATCTCGCGACCGAGGTCATGGAGTCGACTTACGGGACGCCGCGCATTCTCGGACGCGAGCTTTATCTGGCGACGTGCGGCCTGCCGTTCGTCAAGCAGCTCGAGGAGATTTATCCGGGCGATCCGCGTAACGCCGGCGCCTCCGAGCTGTTCGAGGGCCGCAAGCCCGCGCGCTGCGATCAGATTCGCATGCCTTCCGAGACGCGCCGGGCGCTCGAGCGCCTGAAGGGTATGGGCGTGCGGCTCGCCGTGTCGTCGAACAACGGCGTCACGAACGTCCAAACGTTCGCGCGCAACGCGGGCTTCCCGTTCGACCTCGTGCTCGGCTTCGGCGGCGGGCTCGCCAAGGGGCGCCCGCACATCGATGCCACGTCGCGAAAGTTCGGCGTCGATCGGCAGGAGATGCTGTTCGTCGGAGACTCGCTGCACGACGGTGAGATCGCCGAGCGCGAGGGCATTCCCTTCGTGGGCCTCGCGACGACGTTCTCGCCCGAGCGGTTCACGTTGCGCTTCCCGCGCGTGCCCGTCATCCGCCGGTTCTCGGCCTTGCCGGAATTGTTTTGACGGGGGTCTAGCTCGCTGCCGCTCGTAGGCCCCAGGCCCCCCTCGCTTCGCGCGGCGAAGCCCGCGCTGCGCTCGCCCGTCCGTCGAAATTGGGTTTAGGAAACAAGTTGTGAACGCCAATAACACTGCGGGGATGCAGGCGGTGTTGCTGGCGGCGGGGCTGGGCAGCAGGCTGGGCCCGTTGACCGAGCGGCTCCCGAAGGCGCTCATCGCCGTCGGGGGCGAGCCGCTGCTGGCCCACGCCGTGCGCTTCGCGCGGCGCGCCGGCGCGCGGGACATCACCGTCGTGGGCGGATATGGATTCGACCTCGTCGAGGCCGAGGTCGCGCGGCGCGCGCTCGGCGTCACGCTCGTCCGCAACGAAGCCTTTCGCGACGGTAACCTCGTCTCGCTCATGTCGGCCCGCGCGCGTGTCGCCACGGACCGAGAGCTGCTCGTCATGAACATCGACCACATCTACCGGCCCGCGGTCGCGGAGATCGTCGCGGGGGCGGCCACCGACGTCACGGCCTTCATCGATACGGATCGGACGCTGGGCGGGGACGACATGAAGGTCGAGCGCGACGGAGGCGGGCGCGTGCGGCGCATCGCGAAGACGCTCGAGACGTGGGACGCTGGCTACGTGGGCATGACGAAGGTGCCGGCGGCGGCCGCCGCGCGCTACTGGGCCACGGCCGACGCCGCTCTCGCCGAAGAGGGGCGCGCCATCCACGTCGAGCGCGTGCTGGGGAGACTCGCGACGACCGCCGGGCCGCCGGCTTGCCGCGACATCAGCGGACACGGATGGCTCGAGGTCGATCTCCCCGAGGAGCGCGATCGCGCCGAGGAGGCGCTGCGCCAGGGCCTCTGGTGATGAGCCCCCCGTCAAATCGCAGGCACAAGGTGCTGCTCTTCATCCCGAACCTGCAACAGGGCGGGGCCGAGCGGCAGATCCTCGAGCTCATGACGCGCCTGCCGCCCCGCTTCGAGACGACGCTGTGTCTGTACGAGGACGTCGTGCACTACCGCGACTACCTCCCTCCGGGCGAGCCGCGCCACGTGCTCGGCACGGCGCGCATGGGACCGCGGGGCCTGCGGCGGCTCGTCGAGGTCTTGCGGCAGGAGAAGCCCGACATCCTGCACTCGTATCGCGATAAGGCGAACTTTTGGGCGCGTCTCGCGACGCGGAGGGCGGCTGTGCCCGTCGTCGTGACGGCCGTGCGCAGCCGCGCCATGCACGTCATGCACCTCGCGACGGAGTGGTGGCTCTCGGAGCGCAGCGATCGTGTCATCGCGAACTCGGAGGGCGTGCGCCGCGAGCTCGTCGGCCTCGCGGGCGTCGCGCCCGAGAAGGTGCAGCTCCTGCACAACTTCATCGACCTCGAGCGCTTTCGTCCGCCGACGCGGGCGGAGCGGGCCGCGGCGCGCGCGCGCTGGGACCTCGGGCCTGGCGAGGTCGCGCTGCTGCTGCCGGGCCGCGTGGGCCTGCAAAAGCACCAGCTCGGGCTCGCGTTCGCGCTCGCGAAGCTCAAGCGGGCGGGGCGGCTGCCCGCGAACGTGCGCGTGCTGCTCGCGGGCCGCAGCCGAGATCGGCTGTACGCCGCCGTGTTGCCGCCCGTCGTCGCCTGGCTCGGTCTTTCGGACATCGTGCGCTCCCTCGGTCCGGTCACGGAGATGCTCTCGCTCTATCACGCCGCCGACGCCCTCGTGATGCCTTCACTCTACGAAGGGCTGCCAAATGCCGTGCTCGAGGCCCACGCGTGCGGGCTGCCGGCCGCCGTCTCGCACGCCGCCAACATCGACGGCATCGTGGTCCACGGCGAGAGCGGCTTCGAGGCGCCGACCTTCGATCACGATGCGCTCGCCGAGGTGCTCGCGCGCCTGCTCGGGGCGAGCGCCGACGAGCGCCGGGCCATGGGCGCGCGTGGGCGGGCGCACGTGGCCGCGACCTTCGGCGTCGACCGCGTCCTTGCGGAGACGGTCCGATTGTACGACGAGCTTTTAGCCCAAAAGGGCATCGCCTGATGTGCGGGATCGCGGGAGCGCTCGCGCGACGCCCGGGGGAGCCGCCGCCCGCCGGCGCCGTCGAGCTCTTCGCCGCGGCCATGGTGCACCGCGGTCCCGATGGCCACGGCTTCTTCCGTGCGGGACCCGTGGCCCTCGCGCATCGGCGCCTTTCGATCATCGATCTGTCGGAGGCCGGACGGCAGCCCATGACGAACGAAGACGGTCAGATCGCGATCGTCGTCAACGGTGAGATCTACAACCACGCCGAGCTGCGCGCCGACCTCGTCGCCAAGGGGCATCGATTCAAGAGCGGCAGTGACTCCGAGGTGATCGCGCACCTGTACGAGGAGATCGGGGCGCGCGTGCCCGAATACCTCCGCGGCATGTTCGCGTTCGCGGTGTGGGACGCGCGGGAAGGGACGCTGCTGCTCGCGCGCGATCGGTTCGGCGAGAAGCCGCTCTACTACTGCGAGCGTCCCGACGGGTTCGTCTTCGCGTCGGAGCTGGGCGCGCTGATCGCCGACGAGCGCACGCCCACGACGATGTCGATGGAGGCCCTCGACTCGTACCTCGCGCTTCAATATGTGCCCGCGCCGCACACGATCTACGCCGCCTGCAAGAAGTTGCCGCCTGGCCACACGCTCCAAGTCCGCCCCGGCGAGGCGCCCGTCGTCCGCCGGTACTACCGAGCTTCGTTCGCGCCGGTCCTCGCCGCGCTGCCCGAGGAGGAGGCCGCCCGGCGCGTGAGGGAGACGGTCGAGGACGCGGTGCGCTCGCGCCTCATGTCCGACGTGCCGCTCGGCGCGTTCCTCTCGGGCGGCGTCGACTCGTCGATCGTCGTGGCCTGCATGGCCCGCGCGATGGGCCAGCCCGTGAAGACGTTCTCCGTGGGCTTCGCGGAGGGCCGCCGCGAGGACGACGAGCTGCCGTACGCCCGCCTCGTCGCCGAGCGCTGGCGCACCGATCATCACGAGCTCATCGTCGAGCCCGACATGGTGGGCCTGCTCCCCAGCATCGTGCGCCACCACGGTGAGCCCTTCGCCGACACCTCGGCCGTGCCGACGCGTTATCTGTGCGAGATGACCCGCCGCGACGTCACGGTCGCGCTCTCGGGCGACGCCGGAGACGAGGCCTTCGGCGGCTACCGAAGGTACGTGTGGGCGCACGTCGCCGAGCTGCTGGGTCGCCTGCCGCAGCCGCTCGCGCGCGGCGTCGCGGGGGCGCTCGGGGCCGTACCGGGCCGCAAGGCCCGCTGGCTGCGCGAGTACGCCGCGCGGCTCGGCGGCGACGAGGCCTCGCGCTACCTGCGCTTCATCTGCCACTTTTCGGCGGCCGAGAAGGGTCAGCTCTATACGCCCGAGCTGGCCGCGCGGTTCGCGCGCGACGCGACGGCCGAGTCGTTCGCGGCCGAGCTCGGCGCCTCGGGCGCGACCGACACGGTGAGCCGCCTGCAGAACCTCGACGTCGAGACCTACCTTCCAGACGACATCCTCGCGAAGGTCGACGTCGCGAGCATGACGCACGGCCTCGAGGCGCGCGCGCCGCTCGTCGACCACCACGTCATCGAGCTCGGGGCGGCGCTGCCGGGGCGGCTCAAGCTCCGCGGCGGCAAGGGCAAGCACATCCTCAAGCGCGCCTTCGCCGACCTCGTGCCCGCTCAGATCGTGAACCGCCGCAAGAAGGGCTTCGCGCTGCCGACGGGGCCTTGGCTCGCGGGCCGCCTGCACGGCTTCGCGCGCGACCTGTTGCTCTCGGACGCGGCGCGCGGACGCGGTCTCTTCCGTCCCGAGGCCGTCACGGATCTCCTCGACCGCCACCGCGCGGGCGAGGACCATGGCGAGCGGCTCTGGAACCTCATCGTGCTCGAGACCTGGCAGCGGGAGCTCGTCGACGGGCGCGCCGCATTCGCGCGCGAGGTCTCGACGACGGCGGCGCGTATCGCGCTCGAGACCGCCGCCGGGGCGCCGGCTGTGCGGGGCGCGGGAGCGTCGTGACCTCGCCGACGACCGACGGCGACCGCGACGGCGGAACGGCACCCGCGGCGCGCGCGGTCGTGACCCGCTCCGACGACGCCTCGCACGCTGCGCGCTCCGGCCTCTCGCAGATATTCGCGATGCTCGGGCAGGGACTGATGCCCGTGCACCGCGTGCTCGTGTCGCGCCTCTTCGGCCAGACGGCCTACGGTGTCTACCGCGCGGGCGCCGATCTCTGCGAGGTGCTCACACGCGCCGGCATCGCGGGCGGTGACAAGGCCATGCTCAAGTTCGTCGCCGCCCACCGGGCCGTGGGCGAGACGCGGCAAGAGGCGCAGGCCCTCGGGAGCGCCCTGCGCCTCTCGGGCGGGTTGCTCGTATTCTTCTCGGTCGCGCTCGCGCTCGCGGCGCCCCTCTTCGTGCGGGCCTGGGGCAACCCCGCCTTCGGCCTCGTCCTGCCGCTGCTCTCACCGACGATCGCCGCGAGCGGTCTCGTGCTCGTCCTCATGGCCGCGACGCTGGCCGCCAAGGTGACGCGCGTGAACTTGTTCGTCCGCGGCGTCGCCGAGCCCACGCTGCTCATCACCATCACGCTCGCCGTGTGGGCGTTCCGACCCACCGTGTTCGCCGCAGCCGCCGCCCACAGCACGGCGACGCTCGTGCTGCTCGCCTTCGCCGGCGTGGGCGCGAGCGCCGTCCTCGGGCGCGGCCGCTTGTGGGAGGCGCTGCGCGCGCCTGGTCACCCCGGTCTCGTGAAGTTCGCGCTGCCCCTCGGTGCGTCCGAGCTCATGAACGGCATACTCCAGCGCGCCAACGTCTTCATCTTGAGCGCGTACTCCGGCCCGGCGGCCGTGGCCGTCTTCGCGGCCTCCGAGGAGCTCGGACGCTCGGTGGTCGCGATGCGCTACGCCTTCGACAGCGTGGCCGCGCCCATGATGTCCGAGGCGCTGCACCGGGGCGACCGCGAGCGCCTGCGCTACAATCTCGCGCTCATGACCCGCTGGGTCGCCTCGGCGTCCGCGCCCATCGCGCTCACGTTGCTCGCGCTGCGCGAGCCGCTGCTCTGGCTCTACGGTCCCGCGTACGTCGCGGGGGTCAGCGCCATGGGCCTGCTCGTCTTCGGCCACCTCATAAACGGCGTGCTCGGCCTCACCGGTTACGTCATGGTCATGGCCGGCCGCTCGGGCGTCTTTTTCTGGGACAACTTCATCGCGGCGCTCGTGAACCTCGGCTTGTCGTTTGCGCTCATCCCCAGGTACGGTGTCACGGGCGCCGCCGTCGCGTCGCTGATCTCGGTCGCCTTTCTGCTCGGCGTCATCGTCTACCAGGCCTGGCGGTACGAGCGCGTCCACCCCTTCGAGTGGGCCCTCGGCAAGCCGTTCCTCGCGGCGGCGATCGCCTTCGGGGGCGAGCTCTGCGTGCGGCTTCTGCCCCTGCCGCCGCGGCTCCGGGTCGCGCTCGTCGTCGCCGCGGGTCTCGTCGTCTACCCCGCGGCGCTGATGGCCCTCGGTCCGGGCGAGGAGGAGCGCCGTTTCGTCGTCGGCCTCGCGCGACGCCTGCTGGGCCGACGGGACCTGCCGTGAGGGTCGTCTTCTTCGTGCAGGGCGAGCGCGTGCCCGCGGCGCGCGCGCGCGGGTTCGTCATCGCGCGCGCACTCGAGGCGGACGGCATCCCCTGCTCCGTGCGCGTCGCGCGTCCGAGCGTCTACGGCGACACGCGCCTGCCCTGGCCGCTCAACCTGCCCCGTCCGCTCTACGCGCCGTTCGCGGCGTTGTCGCGGGTCGCGCAGCTCCGCGATCTGCGCGACGACGACGTCGTCTTCTTTCAGCGCCCCATGACCGAGCTGCCGACGACGCTGCTCGAGCGCCTCGCCGCGCGCCGACGCCGCGCGATCTTCGACTTCGACGACGCCATCTTCGAGCGCCGCTCCAACCGGAAGAAGTTCCCTGCGCTCGTCGCGCTCGCCGATCGCGTCATCGCCGGAAGCGCTTACCTCGCAGCCGCGACGCGCGCGCCCGGCAAGACCACGATCATTCCCACGGCCGTCGACGCCGAGCGGTTCGCGTTTCAGCCCACGCGCGAGCGGCGCGGTCGCGCCGTCGTCGTCGGGTGGACGGGCCTCGACATCAATTACCGCCAGCTCCTCCACGCGCTGCCGGGCCTCACCCGCGCTCTCGAGCGCACGGGGGCGCGGTTTCTCGCGATCTCAAACGCGCCGCCGCCTGCCGAGCTGGCGCCGCTGCGGCCCGAGTTCGTGCGCTGGCGCCCGGAGACCGAGATCGAAGATCTGGCGCGCATCGACGTCGGCGTCATGCCGCTGCCCGACGGTCCCATCGAGCGCGGCAAGTGCGCCTACAAGCTCATCCAGTACATGGCGATGGGCCGTCCGGGCGTGGCCTCGCCCGTGGGCTCGAATCCCGACGTCGTCACCGAGGGCGTCGACGGGTTTCTGCCCCGCGACGACGCCGGCTGGGAGCGCGCCATCGTCGACCTCGTCGAGGACCCCGCGCTGCGCCGCGCCGTGGGCTCGCGCGCCCGCGCGCGCGTCGAGGCCGCCTATTCCGTCCGCGCGGTCATTCCCCTCTACAAGGAGGCCATCGAGGCCGCGCAGCGGGCGGCGTGAGCGACGGGCGGGACAAGCTGGTAGTCTTGCCGACCGTGGAGCGGTACGCAAAGGAGCTCGAGCTCGCGAAGACCGCCGCGCGCGAGGCCGGCGCCCTGATCATGCGCCACTACGCCCGGCCCGACATCGAGGTGATTACGAAGCCCGACAAGTCTCCCGTGACGGCCGCCGATCTCGAGGCCAACGTCGCCATCACGAGACGGCTCGCGGCCCCCTTCCCGGACGACGCCATCCTCACGGAGGAGACGCCCGACGATCCCGCGCGGCTCGCGAAGCGACGCGTGTGGATCGTCGATCCGCTCGACGGCACGCGCGACTTCGTGGCCCGCACGGGTGACTTCTGCGTGCACATCGGACTGGCCGAGGGCAGCGAGGCCGTCCTGGGCGTCGTCTACCAGCCGACCGTCGACGCGCTCGCCTGGGCCGTGCGCGGGAGCGGCGCCTTCGAGGAACGCGGCGGCGAGACGCGCGCCCTCAAGGCGTCGACGTTGAGCGCGCCCGGTAAGATCCGCATCGGTGTCTCGCGCCTCAACCTCGACGAGGGGCTCGGCAAGTGTCTGGCGGCCGCCGGCATGGTCGACAGAGCCGTGCGCCTCGGCGCCTCCGTCAAGCACATCGCGCTCGCGCGCGGCGACCTCGACGCCGTCCTGAACCTCTCGCCGAGCGAGCAGGAGTGGGACACGTGCGCGCCCGAGGTCATCATGCGCGAGGCCGGCTGCACGGTGACCAACGGCGACGGCGCGCCGTTTCGTTACAACCAACCCGATCTCTTTCGTCCGCGCGGCAGCGCCGCGAGCAACGGGCATTGCCACTCCCTCGTCCTGCGCGTGATGGCGCCCTGCCTGCCCGTGCCATGACTCGCGCCGAACCTCGCGCGCCCGGCGGGCGCTCCCTCGTCGCGATCGACGGCCTCGACGGGAGCGGCAAGTCGCGCTTCGCGGGCGCGCTGGCCTCCGCCTGCGAGGCGGAGGGCGCCCCGGCGGTTTTTCTGTTTCGCGTCGACGACTTCCGGAGGCCGCTCGCTGACATCCCGGCCGGCGCGGACGAGGCCGCGATCTATTACGAGCGATACTACGATTTCGCGCTCCTCGACGATTGTCTCCGCCGATTCCTCGGGGGCGCGCCCGGCGTGTCCATTCCTCGCTTCGATCCGGACCGCGAGATCCTCGAGGGCACGCGGGAGCTGCAGTTCGGCGGCGCCGGCCTGGCCTTGCTCGAGGGGGTCTTCGTCTTGCGGTCGCCGACCGTGGCGACTGGAACGCTCGTGCTTCTCGAGGTCACCGAGGAAGAAGCGCGACGCAGAATACTGGCCCGGGACACCGCGCGCGGCCGGTCCGACGCCAGCGTGGAACATAGGATGAACAATCGCTATTTTCCCGCCCAGCGCGCCTATCGGGCCGCCTTCGACCCGTTGCGTCGCGCAGACGTCGTCATCGACAACGAGCAGTGGGGCGCGCCGCGCTTGCTGCGCCCAGAAAAAGAAATGATACGGGTCCCCGCGCTCGTCGGGAGGGCCTTGCGGCGGGTCGTTCCTTCTTGAGCGCCGGGCAGACCACTGGCATGCTGTCGCCCCGGTAGCAAGGTAGGTAACGGGATTACCCTTTTTGAGAGGGGTTAATTTTAGGAGGCCGCGATACCATGATCGAACGAGTCAGCCCAATCAGCCGGGCAACGGCTGCCGTGCTGCCCGGAATCGTGGGACGATTGGCGCCGGAGGTCATGGTGCCCGTCATTCTCCTCGCCACCGAGCAAGAGGCCCGCGGCGCGCTGATGCGCGTGGGCGGCTTGCGCGTCATCGACCGAACGCTCCGGCAGATGGCCCGGCTGCGAGACGTGCGCGTGACGATCGTGAGCGACGGCAGCATCCGGTTGCCGAAGCGCCTGCCGGCGCACGTCACGGTGCGCACCTCCGAAAATCCAGGCGCGCTCGTCGCGGAGCTCAAGACGCAGATGGACGACCCCATCGTCATCGGGGCCGACGTCGTGCGCGTTCAGGGCAACCGGCTCGATCGCGGGACGCGCGTCGTCGATCGCGCGACGAGACGCGTCGCCGAGGACGCCGTCTTCGAGGATCTGATGCGCGGGGATCTCGGCCTCGTCGCCCGGGTCATCAACAAGAAGATCTCGTTTCGGCTGACGCGGTACCTGCTCGTCCACCTGCCCTTCACGCCGAACATGATCACGCTCGTCGCGGGATGCATCGGCTTCTTCGGCGCGATGCTCATCTCGACCGGCACCTACGACAACGTCCTCATGGGGTTCTTGCTGGCGCAGACGCAGTCCATCCTCGATGGTTGCGACGGCGAGCTCGCGCGTGTGCGCTTTCAGCAGACGGGCCTCGGCGAGTGGCTCGACACGATCGTCGACGATTTTCTCAACCTGGCGATCGTGCTGGCCGTCGGCGTCGCGCTGTGGCGCAAGGGCGCGCCTCTCGGCGACTTCAAGGACATCAAGGTCGGCAACGTCCTCGCGGCCCTCAACGGTGGCACCTTCCTCGACATGAAGATGGCGCTGGCCGCGGCCGGCATGTTGCTCTTCTACAACGTCGTCGCCTACCGCGAGCTCGTCAAGCAGGGCGAGGGCGGCGAGGTGCTCAAGATCCGCTGGTGGTTCGCCTACGGCCAGAGCTTGAAGTCGATGAGCGGCGCCGGCACTGGCCCCCTCAAGGCCATCCTCACGATCGGCAAGCGCGACTTCTTCATCTTCGCCTGGCTCGTGCTGGCCTACTTCGACCTGCTCCCCATCGTGCTGCTCTACGCGCTCGTGCTCGCCATCGTCTACGCGGGCGTCGCCGTGGGCCAGCTCATGACGCCCGACTGGCGCCTCAGACCGCCGGTCTGATCTGACGGGGGCGGCTCGCTGGCGCTCGCGCCGGCTCGCTGCCGCTCGCGCCCCCCGGTCTCCGTCGGCTCCGTGCGGCAAAGCCGCACTGCGCTCGCCTTTGAGTTGGGGCGCCGTGTGTTTGACCGGGCGCCTTGCGCGGGCCCGTCTCGCGAAATAAGGTACGTCGCCCGCGTCGGCCCGTGCCGCTCGGGGTCAGGACTCCATGTTCAATATCGCCAAGAAGATTTTCGGAACCAAGAACGCGCGCGTCATGAAGGGGATGCAGCCGGTGGTTGCGCGCATCGGTTCGCTCGAGGAGGGCCTTAAGGGCCAGTCGGACGTGCAGCTCCAGGCCACGACGCTCGAGTTCCGGCGCCGGCTCGATCACGGCGAGTCGCTCGACGATCTCCTGCCCGAGGCATTCGCCGTCTGCCGCGAGGCGGGGCGGCGCGTGCTCGGCATGCGTCACTTCGACGTGCAGCTCATGGGCGGCATGGTCCTTCACCGCGGCGGCATCGCCGAGATGAAGACGGGCGAGGGCAAGACGCTCGTCGCGACGCTGCCGGTCTACCTGAACGCGCTCGCCGGCAAGGGTGTCCACGTCATCACGGTGAACGACTACCTGGCGCGGCGCGACTCCGAGTGGATGGGGCGCATCTACAAGTTCCTCGGCATGTCGGTGGGCATCGTCGTCCACGGCCTCACCGACCGCGAGCGCCAGGTCAGCTACCGCTCGGACATCGCCTACGGCACGAACAGCGAGTTCGGGTTCGACTACCTGCGCGACAACATGAAGGACTCGATCGAGCGCTACGTGCAGCGCGACCTCAACTACGCGATCGTCGACGAGGTCGACTCGATCCTCATCGATGAGGCGCGCACGCCCCTCATCATCTCGGGGTCCGCCGAGGATTCGGCGGATCTGTACCAAAAGGTCAACGCCATCATCCCGGGCCTGCGCAAGGACATCGACTACACAGTCGACGAGAAGGCGCACTCGTCGATCCTCACCGACAACGGCATCGAGCGCATCGAGCAGCGTCTCGGCGTCGGCAACCTCTACAACCCCGAGAACATCGCGTGGCTCCACCACGTCACGCAGGCCTTGAAGGCGCACGCGCTCTACAAGCGCGACGTCAACTACCTCATCGAGGACGGCAAGGTCATCATCGTCGACGAGTTCACGGGCCGGAAGATGCCCGGCCGCCGCTGGTCGGACGGCCTGCACCAGGCCGTCGAGGCCAAGGAGGGCGTCGAGGTTCAGGAGGAGAACCAGACGATCGCGACGATCAGCTACCAGAACTACTTCCGCCTCTACAAGAAGCTCGCGGGCATGACGGGCACGGCCGACACGGAGGCCGAGGAGTTCCACAAGATCTATAAGCTCGACGTCAGCGTCGTGCCCACGAACCGCCCCATCCGCCGCGACGACGCCGATGACGTCGTCTACAAGAACGAGCGCGGCAAGTTCCGCGCCGTCGTCGACGAGATCGAGGACTGCCATCAGCGCGGACAGCCCGTGCTCGTCGGCACCGTGAGCGTCGAGAAGTCCGAGGTCGTCGCGTCGCTCCTGCGCAAGAAGGGCATCGCGCACAGCGTGCTCAACGCCAAGCAGCACGAGCGCGAGGCCTTCATCGTCGCGCAGGCCGGCCGCAAGGGCGCCGTCACGATCTCGACCAACATGGCGGGCCGCGGGACGGACATCATCCTGGGCGGCAACGCCGAGTTCATGGCGCGCGCCGAGGTCGATCCCGAGAACGCCGGCAAGCCCGGCCACGAGCTACTGCCCGAGAAGGAGCAGGATTTTCAGTTGGCGCTCGCGAGGTTCAAGGCCCAGTGCGACCCCGAAAAGCAGGAGGTCATCGCCTCTGGCGGCCTGCACATCCTCGGCACCGAGCGCCACGAGTCGCGCCGCATCGACAACCAGCTGCGCGGCCGCGCGGGCCGCCAGGGTGACCCGGGCTCGAGCCGCTTCTTCCTGTCGCTCGAGGACGACCTCATGCGCATCTTCGGCGCCGAGCGCATCACGGGCCTCATGGAGCGCCTCGGCATGGAGGAGGACGTGCCCATCGAGCACGGCCTCATCAACCGCGCCATCGAGAACGCGCAGAAGAAGGTCGAGGGCCACAACTTCGACATCCGCAAGAACCTGCTCGAGTACGACGACGTCATGAACCAGCAGCGCAAGGCCATCTACGCCTTGCGCCGCCAGGTGCTCGAAGGCCGCTACGCGCCCGAGCCGACCGAGGACGAGAAAAAGCAGGGAAAGACGGCGGCCGATGCGCCCGTGCCCACCGAGTCGGGCAAGCACACGCATCCGAGCCTCGTCGCCTTCGTGCGGCCGACGCTCGGGCGCATGTGCGACGCCCTCACGCAAGTGCAGACGCCCGCCGCCGAGCCGGGCCTGCCGCCCGTGACGAGCACGGTGCCGCTCGACCCGGGGGTGCTGCGCTCGGCCATCTACCGCCAGTACGGCGCTTACCCCGACACGACGGGCATCGTCGAGGACCGCACCGGAACGCTCGATCGCCTCGCGGAGGAGGTTGCCTCGTCGATGCTCCAGCAGCGCGAGCGCATCCTCGACCTCAGCTCGGACATCTTGCAGTCGATCCTCGACGAGCACGCGCCGCCGAACGTTCACGCCGAGGAGTGGGACCTCGACGCGCTCCGCGCCGCCATCAAGGAGCGCTTCAACTTCCAGCCGACGATCGACGAGAAGAACGCGCTCGAGCGCGAGTTGCTCTCGGAGTCGATTTGGGCCGAGCTCGAGAAGATCATCGAGGCGCGCGAGACGGAGTTCTCGCTGCCCGTCGTACTCTACTTCGCGCGCTACTTCTACCTCGAGGAGATCGACGCGCGCTGGATCGATCACCTCAAGACGATGGACGCCCTGCGTGAGGGCATCGGCCTGCGCGGCTACGGCCAGAAGGACCCCAAGCAGGAGTACAAGAAGGAGGGCTACGTCATCTTTGGCGAGATGATCGTCGGCATCGGCCGCAACGTCTGCGAGAAGCTCTATCACATGCAGGTCAAGCGCGAGGACCCGCAGCCCGTGCGCCAGCGCGCCGCGCGCAAGACGATCGAATCGGGCGGCGGGAGCGGCGCCGGCCAGGCTTCGGGCGGAGGCAACGGGCAGGGCGGCCGTGACGGCGAGGCGCGGCCCGTGCGCCGGAACGAGCCCAAGGTCGGCCGCAACGATCCGTGCCCCTGCGGCAGCGGCAAGAAGTACAAGAAATGCCACGGCGCCCAGGTCACGACCTAGGGGGCGCGCGTCGCGACCTCGTGGTATCGGTCGCCGTCGCGCTCAGCGCGGCCGCCTGTCAGACGAGTGACGCCGGCGGCGTGGCCAGTTGCCAGATCGCGCAGGAGGTCAGCGCG
This sequence comes from Polyangia bacterium, assembly GCA_035939455.1. Lineage (GTDB taxonomy): Bacteria > Myxococcota_A > Polyangia > Fen-1088 > Fen-1088 > DASZFV01. The sequence continues at coordinate 577 of DASZFV010000285.1, read as the reverse complement.
CCGGGCTCGCCGCTCACGCTGCTCGCCGACGCGCGCCTCGAGCGCGTGGCGTCGTCGTTCGCGCTCACGGGCTTCGACGGCGACCGCGCGACGGCGCGGTGGGCGATCTACGATCCTGCCGCGGGCGCGCTCGGCGCCGAGCGCTCGCTCGCGCTCCAGGCGGCGGCGGCTGGCCCGTGGCTCGCTATCGCGAGCAAGAGCGCGCCGGGCGACACGTTGCTCGTCGCGCAGGCGCCCGCCGTGGACACGAGCCGCGACGACGCCGAGCTGCACGTCTTCGCCGTGCCGACGTCCGCATCCTCATCCACCGCGCCCCCGCTCGGGCCGGCCCTCGCTCGCAGTCCAGGCGCCCTCGCGAATGGAGGCGCGCCCACGGTCGCCCTCGCCGCGTCGCGTTCAGGGCCCCATGCCGTCCTCGCGTGGCTCGATCCCACCGTGGGCGGCGTCGAGGTCCTCGCCCTCTCAGCCGCGGGGCAGCCCCTGGGCGCGCCCGTGGTCATCGACGAGGCGCCCGCCTTCGCGTGTCTCGGGTTCGTGCCGGGCAAGGACGCGCTCACGCTCGTCTATCATCGCTACG
>DASZFV010000284.1:0-2842 GCA_035939455.1 Polyangia bacterium | reverse complement strand
GACCACGCCGGCACGACGGAGGCATTGTTCCAGCCCGACTTCCTGCGCCCCTCTCTGGTCGTCGGGCTCGACGCGCGCCTCGCGGGGGAGGATGCGCCGTGATGCGGCCGACGATTCAGCGGGCGCGGGCCGTCGCGCTCGCATCCGTGGGCGCCCTCGCGACTGGGTGCACCCTCGACGCGCGCGTGGCCTCGGTCAGCCCGGGGGTGGACGCGGCCGCCGAGGCTGGCATGGTCGTCTCGCAATTCCAGACGTTGCCCGCGGGCTCGACGCTGCCCGACGACGCGACCTGCGCCGCGCGCGTGCGACGCATGGCGTTCGAGCCGCGCCCGGCGAACACGGCCGCCAATCACGTCGTCCCCACGGCCGCCGAGCTCGCCGGCCTCGCGCCCTGGAACAACCAGAACAACGGGTTCGACGATCGCGCGCTTACTCTGCAAGCCCGCGTCACGGGCGCGTTCACGGGCACGACCGACGAAATCTTGCAGTGGGCCGCTTGCAAGTGGGGGTTCGACGAAGATCAGATCCGCGCCGAGGCCGTCCAGTCGAGCGGGTGGACGCAAGGCCTCGCCTCCGACTGGACGCAAAACGCTTCGGACTGCCCGCCCGACGCAGACACGCGGCAAACCGAAGGCGGCGTCGAGTGCGCCCAGACCTACGGCCTGTTCCAGATCGTCTGGCAGTTCCGCAAGTCTGCCTGGCCGATGCTCCGCGACAGCACGCCCTTTCACGTCGACTTCAACTTTGGCTTGCGCCGCGTCTGCTTTGAAGGTTGGGAACCGAGCCTCGGTGATCACGCGCCGGCGTCGCGGCCTTACATGGCGAACGACGAGTGGGGCTGCGTGGGCGCGCACTTCACCGGGAACTGGTACGACGCGGGCGCCAAGTCGTACATCACGGCCGTCAAGGGCCAGCTCGCGGGTCGCGCCTGGACGCGCCCCGACTTCTAGAGATCAGGGACGAGCGGAACGCGCGAGGGCCACCACGCATTCATCGCCATCGCGGCGATCGACGCGGGTGTGTGCGCGTGGCGAATTGTCGCACCTCCGTCGTGACCTGCGCCACCCCTGTCGAAGCCGCGCACGGCGACAGGGATCGTGGCATCATGTTTGCGTTGAGCCCGGGCATGGTACGGACGAAGGGTCGGCCCGGCGCGCGCGCGTTGGTGCTCTGCGCGGTCGCCGCGGCGGCGACGAACGGTTGCTCCTTTCTCTTCGTCGACGGCCCGCCGCCGAACGCCAAGAAGCTGCGGGCGTTCAACTGCACGACCAGCAACTCCTGGCCAACGACGGACGTCATCATTGGAGGCCTCACGTTGCTCGATGGGCTCGGCGCGGTCACGAGCGCGAGCCAGACGACGTCGGGCGGCATCAACAATGCGAATTACATCGCCGCGGGCGTGGCGCTGGGTGGAGCGGCGCTCTTCGCGGTGTCGGCCGCAACGGGCTACAAGAACACCTCGGCGTGCCGAGACGCCACGGGCGAATTGATGACGCGCCTTTACCCGCCGAATGCGCCGGGCGGCGCGCCGTCCGGCGGCTTTGCGCCCTACGCGCCGCTCACGCAGCCCTACGATCCCTGGACGGCGCCGCCCCCGGCCGCTGCGTCCCCGCCCGGGAGCGCGCCGCCGCCCGGCACCGCGCCGCAGTCGGGTCCTGCGGCGCCGCCGCCGCCCGCCACCGCGCCGCAGTCGGGTCCTGGGGCGCCGCCGCCGCCCGCCGCGCCGCCGTCCCTCCCCCAGACGTGGGACAGCGCCCCGCCCGCTTCGAACCGTCCCGCCGCCGGACAGTCCACGGCGCCCACGCCGCCGGCTCCGCCCACCCCGGGCGGGGGAGCGGCCAAGTGAACCCTGACATTTGCGTCCGAATTCCAACACGCATGTCGCGATTTCGTCGCGTCCCCCGACCTCAGGAGCGAAAAACAGCATGACCAAAACACTGCGCGTCAGCGCTCTCGGCGTTCTCGTCTGCTTGTTCGCGCCGCCGATCCGGGCGGGCGGGCTCACGATCGCCTTGCTTCCGCCCACGGGAGACAACGTCGCGCTCACGATCCTGCAGGCCTCGCGCGAGCTGCTCAAAGACCACCTCTTGCGCACGGGGGCCTACAATGTCGTCGAGGCGCCCGCCACGCAGAACCAAACGAACGTCGAGCCCACGCCGGCGCAGGCCGCGGCGGTGGCGCAATCGCTCGGCGCGGCGGAGGCGGTCGTCGTTCGCCTCACGCACATCGGGAATACAGCGCGCGTGCGTCTCACGGTGTACGCCGCGGGGTCGGCCCAGATCGTCTACTGGGACAGCATCGCCGTCACGGGTGGGCCCGACGAGCTCGACACCGTGTTCCAGCGGCTCGCGCACGCGATGCAGACGGGCAAGCCCATGCGCGAGAGCGCCGAGATCGACACGGTGACGGACAAGGAAATGCAGAGCCTGGGCCGGCGCCAGGCCAACAAGGTCTTCGGCCTGCACTTGTTGACCTTCCTGCCTTTCAACACGGCGGGCGGCTCGTTCAAGGCGCTGCCGGGTGGGGGCCTCTTTTGGCTGTACGACGCGCGAGCCTGGATGGCGGACGTCTCGCTCGACCTCGGCGGCGGCAACGGTCAGAGTCTCTTCTCGGCCGCCATCGGCGGCTACTACCCCCTTCTGCGCGAGGACTTCACGCCTTACTTCGGCGGCGTCGTTCGTTGGGCGTACATGGACTTCGGCGGCAACGGGGCCAGCGGCCTCAGCTTCCAGCCCACGGCGGGGATTCTGCTCGGCCGCCTCTCGTCGGTGCAGCTGCGCGCCGACGTCGGTTACTTCATCAATTCGTTCGGAGAGTATTCGAAGACGGTCTCGCCCAACGG
>DASZFV010000283.1:0-2872 GCA_035939455.1 Polyangia bacterium | reverse complement strand
AGCCAGCTGCCCGGCCCCGACGCGGGAGCCCCCTAGCCGCGCAGCGCGCCCGCGCCCAGCGACACGGGCAGCTCGCCGTCTCGAACGGCGGCCGCGGCGCGCGCCGCGGCCGCGCGCCGGCCGTCGTCGCGCCCGTAAGGCGGCGCCATGTACTTCCACTCCTTCTTCCACCAGCGCACCGGACCGCGGTCGGCGCACCCGAGTCGCCGATCGGCGGGATCGCAATAGAGCCGCACGTGCATGTGATCGTCGTGCGGCTCTGAGTCGGTAGGCTCGTGCAGGATGAACGCCGCCCGCGCCACGAGCGCCGGATCCTCCCCCGCGCCGGTCGCCGCGCGCAAGAGCAGCGCCGCCAGATCGCGCTGAATAAAGATCCACTGCACCTCGGTGTCCTCGTCCGTGAGCAATGCGCGCACGAAGGCCCAGTTGCGGCCGGCGTCGAACCGGTAAGCGGGCAAGGGCGCCGCGGGCGGCGCGAAGCCGTGCGCGGGCGACCAGCGCAGCGCTTGGCCGTCGACGCCGTACCGGATCATGGCCTCCCCGGGCGCGACGGGGCGGCCGACGCCGTCGACGGCGTAGAAGAACACGTCGACGTCGCGGCCGCTCTGGTGTGACTTGTGCTCGATCGAGGAGCCGCCAGCGCGGCGTGAGAGGTCGCCGATGGCGGCCGTGCCGCCAGGCAACGCGCGCGCCACGGCGCGCGCCGCGCGCACGACGACGCCCACGAGCTCGTCCGTCCCGAAGTTGCTATGCCGGAGCCGCCAGCGCGCCGGCACCGTGTACCCGTCGCCCTCGACCGGCAGCTCGACCGGGCTGCGCACCGTGCCGTCGCCCGTCGCGCCGATCGAGACGCTCGACCCGTCGAACGCCAGCGGTCCCGAACAGCCGCCCAGCATCCCCACCATGGCGACGAGGAACCCGAACGCGACGCGTCTCCTCAGCCGTAGGCCTTCTCGATCCGTTCCTGGTCTTCCTTGCATCGAATGCAAAGAGTCGTCTCCAAGCGCGCCTCCAGGCGTTTCATGGAGATGAGCTCGCCGCACTGCTCGCAGGTGCCGAACGTGCCCTCTTTTATCTTCTCGAGCGCATGATCGATCTTCTGCAGGAAGACCTTCTCCCGGCCGCGCAGGCGAAACGTGAACGAATGCAGGTACTCTGATGACGCCAGGTCCATCTCGTCGGGCAAATCGTCCGCGTCGAGCGTCATGTCCTCGTTCAAAGTGCGCTGAGCGTTCCTCAGAATCTCCTTCTTCTTGGCCAGCAACGTGTCCTTGAAACGCTTGAGATCCTTCTTCTTCAGCCCAGTCCCTTCCATGGACGTCCCCGCGCCGTTTGGCGCTAGAAATAGCCCGCTAGAGTAATCGCGCGATCCGTCAAGGTCAAGGTCTGTCAAGAGCTGCGGAACTCAAGACTCAAGATTCAATTGACACATACCGATGCGCTCAACTACACTTCCCCACTCCCAGTTTTACAACCCACACTGGTCGCAACGCGGAGGCTAAGGTCCACATGGGCGGTTCCGACAAGAGAAAACAAAGCCTCTACTTCCCCGAAGAGATGCTCAAGGAGATCCAGGAAGAAGCGACCCGGCAGGATCGCTCGTTGTCTTGGATCGTCCAAAAGGCTTGGAAGATCTCCCGCAAGGAGATCATGAAGTACCCCTCGGTCAACGAGTTCCCGGGTGAGGAAGACGAGCGCGGCGCGACCGAGTAACGGCCTCCATCAGTAGCTCAGTTGCCGTCACCCGAATACTTGCTGATCGCCGACGGCGTGGCGCCGCTCGCGAGCGGGCCGTCGGCTGTCGCGGCGGCCGGCCTTGGTCGCGCGCTGGCCGCAGCCGGGCACAAGACCACGATCCTCTGCCTCGGCAGCCCCGAGGCGGCCGCGCTGGTGCCCGGCCTCGCGCGCCGCTTACGGACCGTGGCGACGTCGGTGGGCGAGCAAGCGTTCGATCTCTCCCTCCATGAGGGCAAGGCGACGCTGAGCGACGCGCGCCTCGTCGTGTTGGGCGCGCCGGCGCTCGGCCGTGCCGAGACGGCCGCGCTCCTCGCGAGCGCAGTGCGCGCCCTTACCCAGGACGCGCTCATCGCCCCCGACATCACGATCGGCTGGGGCGAGACGACGGCCGCGGCGCTCTCGGCGACCTCGGCTTCCGTCCGCCTCTTCGCGCTGCCCACGGGCCGCCTCGGCCCGCCGCTCTCGCCCGACGAATCGCGCGTGCTCGGCCCGCTGCTGCTCGGCGATGACACGGCCTCGCGGTCCCTCGTCGCGCTGGGCTCGCTGGCCGCCAACGCGATCTTCGCGCCGAGCCCGAGCGCCGCGCGCGCCAACGAGGACGATCCGGCGCTCGCCACGCGCCCGTCCGACGAGCCGTTCGTCGCCGTACGCTTCGGCTGCGACGACCCGCCCCACGATCCGGCCACCGACCCCGCGCTGCCCGCTAATTACTCGGCGGCCGCCATCTCGGGCAAGGCGGAGTGCCGTCGCGCGCTCGCGCGCCGCTGCTCGCTCGCGCTCGGACCGCGCACGCTCCTGCTGGCGCTCGGGCCGCTGTACCGAGAAGAAGGGGCCGACGCCATCCTCGCGGGCGTCGAGCGCCTCGCGCCCTTCGACGTCGTCACGGTGATCGCCCCGCGCGGCGACCAGGAGCTCGTCGAGCGTGCGCGCCTGCTCGCGATCCAGCACCCGGGCCGCATCGCGCTGCTGCCCGGCGCGGACGCCTCCGGCGATCGGGCCGCGCGCGCCGCGGCCGACGCCATGCTCCTCGGCGACGACCACGATCAAGCGGGCCGCGCCGCCGGCTTGGCGCTCCTCTACGGCACGCTCCCCATCGCGCCCGACACGGGCGCCAATCGCGACTACCTCGTCGATC
>DASZFV010000282.1:0-5442 GCA_035939455.1 Polyangia bacterium | reverse complement strand
GCTCACCCGCGAACGAATGGGCTGGAATCCGAGGCACCCGAGCCTCGTCGAGGACCTCGAGGCCGGCCACTACACCGGTTGACGGCGATCACGATCGGATTCCTGTCGGAACGCGATCTCAAGCACCGACCATCGTAGTCGGGAGATTCGACAAGGATTCGACACTTCAACGACGTCCTCGCGACCAGCGACGACACGCGCTCTGGCATCTACGGGGCGCGATGACAGGTTGGCACGATCCGCGGTGCATTTGGCGTGATCCGATTCGCGCCCATCGGGGTAGGCGAGGCTTCGAGCGCTCGCCATGCATTGGGCGCAGCGCGCCGAGGCGGATCACAATCGCCGCGGGAAAGAGCGCGAGGAGGTCATTCTCCGTGCGGCCCTTCACACGTGCCCACATAGCATCGCCGCCGGTGCCCATAGAGGCAGACTTAAAAGTCCTAAGGGTCCACGTTCCAACTCGGCCCGCACGGGACGAACGAGGACGCGCTCCGCGTTAGCCGACCGCCGGAGCGGCGCGGAGTTCGACGAGGAGCGCGCGCGGCGTTACGCCCGTGATCGCACGGAACTCGGCGATGAGATGCGCTTGGTCGTAGTAGCCGGCTGCGGCGGCGATGCACGCCCAGCCAGCGTGGGCGTCCTCGCGCGCGGCGCCCCGCGCGCGATGGAAGCGCGTGAGCTTCACCGCGCGGCGGCGTAGCACGAGCACCCGCCGGTCCACAAGCAACAAGGGCGTTTCGCGAACAGACGCGCGCGCCGACTGGTCGGCCGCCGAGAGCCGTGCTCGACGTGCGGGCGAACGCCGCGGCGGCCCGTCTGTGTCGGCACGCTCCTCAAGTGGAGGTCTGTCGGCTGCGTCGTCGCGACGTGAGGCGAGTTAGCCCGATGCCTTCCTTTGGGCCCGCGCCACGTTCGAGCGCTTCGCCTTCCTCGCCGCAACCGCCTGCCCGCGGGCGAGGATCTTCACCACGAGCTCGGCACCGAGCGCGCGCGTCGCTCGCTCGAGGCTGTCGAGCGTCGTGCCCTCCTCTGCATCGAGCAGCCTGTAGACGGCCGCACGGCTGGTCGACATGCGCGTCGCGAGCACGGTGGGCGTGACGCGGCGGCGCTTCATGAGCGCGCGGAGCTGCTCCGCGAGGAGACGCTTGCGCGCGCCCTGGTCGACTTCGTCGAAGATGCCCTCCTCGACGAGGAACGACTCGAAGCTCGACCCGTGGTGCTTGTTCTCGCTCATGGCTTCTTTTTCTTCACCTTCGCTGCAGCCGCGGCGTTCCGCTCTGCCGTCGCCTTCTTCCGCTCTGCCGTTGCCTTGTCGGCGTCGCGCTTCCTCGACCGAGCGAGCTCGATGTCGTCCTTGCTGATCGGCTTCTGCCCTCCCATGAGGAGCAGCATCTTCCCCTCGGAGATGGAGAACAGCACCCGGTAGTCGTTGTCGAAGTGGCTCGTCCGGACCTCGAAGAGGCCCCCGCCGAGCATTCCGACGAGCGGGCGCCCGATCTCGAGTCCACCGTATTGAACGTCGCGGATATCATCTCCGATCTTCTTCTTCACCTCGGGCGGCTGCTCGAGCAGCCAGTCGCGGACCGGCTCGGCGCCGGCGTCAGTCTTGTGGAAAATGCAGGCTAGTTTCGGGGCAGTCGGTTCCTTCTTCATCGGGCAGATCTCCGGTCGCGTCACGTTGTGAGCCTCACAGCCGTAATCGCGCCCGGCTCGTTGCCGCCGCGGGACGCCCTGAACAGCGTCCTCGAACTACTACGTCTGGAGCTTACCGCAGAAGATTGCTGCGCGTACCATATTTGATACGCGGCCCCTGCCCTACCCCGACCGAGAGAACTCAGTTCGATGGACGTCTACGGTTCTAACGGCACAAACGTGAATAGTTACCAGCTCTTCAACCGAAGAGCACCCTCGGGGCCATGAAGTTCGTCCGCCGCGACGGCAGGCCGGTGGCCACTTCGAGCCGGCGCTACCAGTCGCGCCCATCCTGAGTCGCGCGCGTTGGCTCTAGCGTCCGCCAAACCAGCGCGCGCGCCGGCTCAATCCGAACTGCGCCTTGTTCGCGCGCAGTTCCTCGGAGGGCGGGTTGAACGTACCCGTCGGCTTCGGCCCCGAGAAGAAGTCGACGTCGACGCGCGCGACACGGTTTCCGCCGAACTCGATGTAACAGGAGCCGGCGCCGGGGTTCTTGGACGTGGGCTCCTGGGCGCGTAGTCGGGAGACGATGTTGGCCGCAACGACGCGCGCCGCACCCTCGGCAAAGACGCCGGCCTTGGGGGCGCCGGTGTTGGCGAGATCGCCGACCGCGTAGACGCCAGGGAGCTTCGTCTCGAGCGTTCGCGGATCGACGGTGACCCAACCGTCCTGCGTGAGGCCGGTCGCGATGACGACGTCGGGGGCGCGGTGCTTTGGCACGCCGAGGAAGAGGTCGCAAGGCAGCGTACGCCCGTCGTCAAGCGTGACGCTCCGTTGCGGCTCGTCCACCGCGATGGGGCGGCGACCGGGCAGGTACTCGATGCCGCGCTCGGCGAACGCTTCGATGAGCGCCTTCGAGGTCTCGGGCGACGGCGGCACGGGGCTCGGCAGCGGGTTGACGAGAGTGATTTGGCAATCGCCGCGCAGGCCGCGCTCGACGAGATAGTCGTGGAGCATGAGCGCGCACTCACTGGGGGCGGGCGGGCACTTGTAGGGCGCGCCACACACCCCTACGACGGCGTGGCCCTTCTTGAAGCTCTGGAGCACCGCGGCAAGGTTCTCCGCGCCGGGCACGGAGTAGAACTCGTTCCGGCCAAGGACGAGGCCTGGCGTCGCCCCGACGTCGTAATCGGCGCCGAGCGCGATGACGAGGACGTCGGCCTCGTGCGTCCCCGCGTCGGTCCTGACCCGGCGCGCGGGCGCGTCGATGGCCGTCACGGCCTCTCGCCGCCACGTGACCCCCGGCTTCGAGACGTCCCGGTATGGCAGGCGCACAGCCGCCGGCGTCTTGCGCCCGAACATGACGTCGAGCTTCGCGAACCCGAAGACGAACGCCTCGGACTTGTCGATGAGCGTGACCGCCACGCCGTCGCCCATGGCCTCGGACAACGACGTGGCGAGCTCGAGACCGGCGAAGCCGGCGCCGAGGATCAGGACACGGGCCGGCTTCGCCGCGCTCATCAGTGCACCCGGCCCTTCGGCGACCACGTCCGGAGCGTCACCTCGTCCTCGCCAAGGACCATGGTGAAGAAGCCGTCGATCATCTTGAGCTCGTCGGCGACGCTCATGCTCGGGATCGCCGGGAAGGCGCCCTCGATGTCGCCGCGCGTGCGGCCCCCCACGGACGTGTACGTCTGCGCGAAGCGGGCGCCGTCGAATGGGCCACCCTTCATCACCGTCGAGACGCGGTTGGGTCCGATCGTGTGCTCGATCGTCATGCTGCTCGTCGAGCCGTCGGGGTTGAAGACCTCAGCCGCGATCGTTACGAGGTCGCCCGCGCGGCTCACGAGCTCGTGGCGCTTGAACGCGACGTGGGGGTGGCCACCGGCGCTCATGTATTGGAGCACCTTGTCGATGGGCGCGTCGTAGGTGGCGATGCCGTCGTGGCGGTAATGGACCCGACCGGCGTCAGGTTGGGGCACAATGCGCAGGTAGGGCTTCGGCTGCTTCCAGCCGCCCGGGAACATCGTCTTGGCCTCGTCGTTCGAGACTGAGCCCGAGATGATGACGTCCTCGCCGGGCTGCCAGTTCACGGGCGTCGAGAGCTTGTGCGTCGCAGTGAGCTGGAGCGAGTCGACCACGCGCAGTACCTCGTCGAAGTTGCGGCCCGTCGTCATCGGGTAGGCGATGATGAGCTTGATCTTCTTGTCGGGGCCGATGACGTAGACGTTGCGCACGGTCTGGTTGTCGGCGGCGGTGCGCGCGGCGGCCTCGCCCCCGGCGACGGCGGGTAACATATCGTAGAGCTTCGAGACGGCGAGTGTCGGATCGCCGATCATCGGGAAATTGGGCGCGATGCCCTGCGTCTCCTCGATGTCCTTGGCCCAGCCGGCGTGCCGATCGACGGCGTCGACGGACAGTCCGATGATCTTGACGCCGCGCCTGTCGAACTCGGGCTTGAGCTTGGCCATGTAGCCGAGCTCGGTCGTGCAGACGGGCGTGAAGTCCTTCGGGTGCGAGAAGAGGATGCCCCAGTCGTTTCCCAGCCAGCTGTGGAACGAGATGGGCCCCTGGGTGGTCTCGGCGGTGAAGTCGGGAGCGAGGTCGGCGATGCGCATGGTGTCATCCTTTCGTTTGGGTTTCGATTGCGAGCCGACTCTACCGACGGTACGTTCCCCGAGCGTTCCCGCGCGGGGCGTTTCCCGTGACGAGCCCGGGAACACGCAGAACGGGGGGCCCAATTGAGAGTCCAGATCCAGCTGCTCGGCAAGTTCTCCGTCGCCGTCGACGGCGCGACGATTCCGCCCGAGGCCTGGCGACGCGAGCGCGGCGCCGCGCTCGTCAAACTGCTGGCCGTGACGGCGGGGCACCGCCTGCACCGCGAGCAGGTCATGGAGTCATTCTGGCCGGGCCTGGACCGCGAAGCGGCCGGCGCGAACCTCCGAAAAGCCGTCCTGTTCGCCCGCCGAGCGCTGGGCGTCCACGCGCTCATCGACTTCGAGCGGGACGTCGTAGCCCTCTCGCCGGCCGCCGAGATCGCGCTCGACGCCGAGGCATTCGAGGCGGCGGCCAAGGAGGCGCTGCGGGACGCGACGCCGGCGGCCTGCGAGCGCGCCGCCGAGCTTTTCGACGGCGAGCTCCTGCCCGACGACCGCTACGTCACCTGGCTCGAAGAGCCGCGCAAGCGCCTCCAAGACCGCTACGCGCGTGTCCTCAGGGCCGGCAAGCTCTGGCGGCGGCTCATCGAGCTCGATCCCACCGATGAAGAGGCTCAGTGCTCGCTGATGCAGGCGGCGCTCGACGTCGGCAACCGCGCCGAGGTCATTCGCCTGTTCACGCACCTGCGGGAGCGTCTGCGCGTCGACCTCGGGGTCGGCCCGAGCGCCGCCGCCGTCACGCTTTACGAGCGCGCCCTCGCGTCGCCGGCCGTCGAGCCCGTGAGCGCGGCCGATCGCCTGCGCGCCTCCATCGCCTGGGGGCTCGTCCACCTCCACAGCGGCGACTTCGCGAAGGCCGAGGGCATCGCCCGGGAGGCGCGGGCGCTCGCGCTAGCGGCCGGACTCGCGCGCGAGACGGGCGAGGCGAGCGCGTTACTCGGGCTCGTGGCACACATGCAGGGGCGCTGGCCCGAGCTCTTCCGAAGCGAGTTCACAGAGTGGGTCATGGACAGCTCGACGTTCGTCTCCAACGTCTTCGACGGCCATCTGTGCCTCGCCGAGTTCTGCCTCTTCGGAGCGGGCGGCCACGGCGCGATGGCCGAGGCGGCGCGCGAGCTCGGGGCCGTCGCCGCGCGCGCGGGTTCCATCGCGG
>DASZFV010000281.1:0-6168 GCA_035939455.1 Polyangia bacterium | reverse complement strand
GCCGAGGCGTTCAAGCACGCGTTCGCGGATCGCGCGCGCTTCCTGGGCGATCCGGACTTCGTCACGGTCGACGTGGCCAAGCTCACGAGCGCCGCCTACGCCGCTGAGCTCGCGAAGCGCATCAAGCCCGACGCCGTCCTGCCCACCGACGCGTACGGCTCGCTCGGCGCACCGGCGGCGCCGCCAAAGGACGGTGGGACGACGCACCTCGCGGTGATCGACGCCGCGGGCAACGCCGTGTCGCTCACGACGACGATCAACCTCTCGTTCGGCGCCAAGGTCGTCGCGGGCAAGACGGGCATCCTCCTCAACAACGAGATGGACGACTTCGTGTTGCAGGTGGGCGTCCCCAACGCCTTCGGGCTCATCGGCAACGAGCAGAACGCCGTCGCGGCCAAGAAGCGCCCGCTCTCGTCCATGACGCCCACGCTCGTCATGGACGGCGACCAGGTGAGGGTCGTCGTGGGCGGCGCGGGCGGACCGACGATCATCACGGCGACGACCGAGGTGCTGCTCGACGTCGTCGACTGGAAGATGGACGCGCAGGCGGCGGTGGTCGCGCCGCGCATTCACGACCAGTGGTTTCCAGAGATGCTGGGCGTCGAGCCGGCCATCCCGCCAGCGACCATCAAGGCCCTCGAGCGCAACGGTCAGAAGGTCAAGCCCGTGCCGATGATCGGCAAGGTCAACGTGCTCGTGCGCACCGGCAAGGGCATCGACGCCGCCTCCGAGCCTCGCAGTCCCAGCGGGCCGGCGGGCTACTGATGCCGGCGCGCAAAATCACGAAGGTCCTCGTCGCCAACCGGGGCGAGATCGCCTGTCGCGTGATGCGGGCCTGCCGCGAGCTCGACCTGCGCACGGTGGCGGTCTACTCCGAGGCTGACAGGGGCGCGGTGCACGTGCGCATGGCGGACGAGGCGGTCGCCATAGGGCCCGCGCCCGCGCGCGACAGCTACCTCGTCGCCGAGAAGATCGTCGACGCCCTCCAGAAGACGGGCGCCGACGCGGTCCACCCGGGCTACGGGTTCCTGTCGGAGAACGCGGCCTTCGCCGAGGCGGTCGCCGCGGCCGGCGCGACCTTCATCGGCCCGTCCCCCGCCGCCATCCGTGCCATGGGGGGCAAGACGGCGGCGCGCGCGCTCATGCAGGCCGCGGGCGTGCCAGTCGTGCCGGGCGACAACGGCGAGGGCGGCAGGGGCTTCGCGAGCGCGGCCGCGGCCAAGGCGGCGGCGGCGCGCGTCGGCTACCCGGTGATGCTGAAGGCGGCGGCCGGCGGCGGCGGGCGCGGCATGCGCCTCGTCGACGGCGAAGACAAGCTCGAGGCCGCGCTCGCGGGCGCGCAGCGTGAGGCCAAGGCCGCCTTCGGCGACGACACGGTGTATCTCGAGAAGGCCATCGTGCGGCCGCGCCACATAGAGGTCCAGGTCTTCGGCGACGAGCACGGCGGGGCGGTTCATCTCTACGAGCGCGATTGCTCGATCCAGCGCCGCAACCAGAAGGTCATCGAGGAGTCGCCGTCCCCCGCCATCGACGAGGCGACGCGCGCGAGGATGGGCGAGGTGGCCGTACGCGCCGCGAAGTCCGTCGGGTACGTGGGCGCCGGCACGATCGAGATGCTGTACGACGGCGCCGCGCGCGGGTTCTATTTTCTCGAAATGAACACGCGCCTGCAGGTCGAGCACCCGGTGACGGAGTTCGTCACCGGCGTCGACCTCGTGCGCTGGCAGCTCGCTGTCGCGCAGGGCGAGCGGCTCCCGCTCGCGCAAGAGGCGATCACGCGCCGCGGGGCCGCCATCGAGTGCCGCGTCTACGCGGAGGATCCCGTGAAGTTCCTGCCCTCGCCGGGGACCATCACGTCGCTGCGCGTGCCGTCCGGCCCCGGCGTGCGCGACGACTCGGGTGTCACGGAGGGCAGCGTCATCTCGGTGCATTACGACCCGATGATCTCGAAGCTGTGCACATGGGCCGACACGCGCGAGGCCGCCATCGGGCGCATGCGCCGCGCGCTCGCCGAGTATCACGTCGGCGGCATCCGCACGAACCTGCCGTTCCACCGCCAGGTCATGCGCCACGCCGCTTTCGTCGCGGGCGACTACGACACGGGCTTCATCGAGCGCCACAAGGCCGAGCTCGCTCCCGCGCCGTCCGACGAGGAGACCGCGACGCTCGCCGCCACCGCCGCGGCGGCGCACGTCAGGGCGCGAGGCACGGGGGGCGCGACGGGCGCGGACCTCGATCTGTCGAAGACAGAGATCCCGGCTTGGCGACGGGTCAAGCTTTAACGCACCCCGGAGGCATTTGACAAGTGCTTCTCGGGGGCGCTAGGTTGGCGGTCTCTTTCGAGTTTTGGGGCCTCGGCCCAGGGAGACGCGGAATATGGCCCTCACGCCGGCTCAGTCGAACAGCAGCGCCACGGTCAGCTCGGGCGAGGTCACGACGCTCCTCGGGCGGGGCAGTGAGTTCGAGGGCAAGCTGTCGTTCGAGGGCACGGTCCGCGTCGACGGAAAGCTCTCGGGCGAGATCTTCACGGACGACGTTCTCATCATCGGCGAGGGCGCCGAGGTGAACGCCGAGATCAGCGTGGGCGCGATCATCATCGAGGGCACGGTCCACGGGAACATCCACGCCAAGCGCTCGGTCGAGATCCACACGCCGGCGCGCGTGCGTGGGAACATCTCGACGCCGTCGCTCGCCATCGACAAGGGCGTCATGTTCGACGGCCAGTGCCAGATGGAGCAGAACGGCGCCGCGGTCGCGAAGGCCCGGCCCTCGGGCGCGCCGGCCGTCTCCGAAGTCGCCGCCGACTGACGCGGCGGCAGCCGAGACGTCGACGCTCGGCGACCTTGACTCGCACGCCGCAATTTGGTAACGGACGCGCGGGTTTTCCCCATGATTTCCGCGCTCATCATGTTGGCCACGGCCGCTCCCCAGTCGCCCGAGCCCCAGCTCATCGACCTCGACGGGACGGCCTTCATCCAGTTCGGGCTGTTCCTTCTTTTGACGCTCGTGTTGCGGCGGTACTTGTGGCGGCCGTACCTCGCTGTTTTGGGTGAGCGTACGCTGCGCGTCGAGGGGTACAAGCAGGAGGCCGTGCGCCTCGAGGCCGAGGCGGCCGCGCGGCTCGCGCGGGCCGAGGCGGCGCTGGCCGAGGCGCGGCGCATGGGCGCCGGCGAGCGCGTCGCGGCGCGCGCCGTCGCGCACAAGCGCGAGCAGGAGCTGCTGGCGGCGGCCAACGCCGCCGCCCACAAGACGCTGGCCGAGGCGAGCGCGCGCGTCGGGGCAGCGCTCGCAGGCGAGCGCGCCAAGTTGCAACAAACGGCCGGCGCGATGGGCGTGCAGGCGGCGCGCAAGATCCTGGGCCGCGAGGTGTCGGCGTGAGGCGCCTCGCGCGCCGGTCGCACGTCGCGGCGGCATTTTTCGCCGTCGCGCTCGCGGTGGCGGCGCCCCGTCGCGCGCGCGCCGAACCAGCCGAAAGCGCCGGCGAGGCCGTCGCTGCGGCGCAGAGCTCCGCGGGCGAAGGCGAGCCGGCGCCCCAGCTCGACAAGGGCAAGCTCGCGCTCCAGCTCCTCAACTTCGCGGTGCTCGCCGGCCTCCTCGGCTGGTTCGGCGGCAAGGCCATCAACAAGGCGCTGCTCGGGCGTCACCAGCAGCTCAAGGCCGACCTCGTCGTTGCCGCCGAGGCGCGCGCCGCAGCCGAGCTGCGCGCCGCCACGCAGGGCAAGCGGCTCGAATCGCTCGAGACCGAGATCGCGGACATGCGCGCCGGCATCCAGCAGGAGGCGGAGGACGAGAAGCACCGCCTCATCGCCGCTGCCGAGGAGCGCGCCAAGCGCATCGCCGATGAGACGAAGTTCCTGCTCGACCAGCAGGTCAAGGAGGCCGAGGTCACGCTCCGGCGGGAGGTCGCCGAGGCCGCCGTCAAGGTCGCCGAGGAGCTCATCAAGAAGTCGCTCCACGGCGGCGACCAGCAGCGGCTCCTCGACACCTTCGTGGCCGACGTGGCGGCGCCCACGCCCGGGCGGAGCGCCTGATGGCCTTGTCCGGCTCGATCTCGCGCCGCTACGCGCGCGCTCTCTTCTCGATCGGCGTCGACCGCGGCACCTTCGAGCAGCTCGGCCAGGAGCTCGACGCCGTCGCCGCGCTCTGGGTCGGCTCGCACGAGCTCCGGCAAGCGCTCGAGAACCCCATCTTCCAACCCAGCCAGAAACGCGCCGTTCTCGAGAGTGTGCTCGGACGCGCGGGCACGAGCTCGGACGTGCAGAGGTTCGTGCTCTTGCTCCTCGATCGCCGCCGCCTGTCGGCCGTGCCGAGCATCGCGCGCGCCTACCGCGAGATGGCCGACCTGCACACGGGCCGCGTGCGCGCGCATGTCACGAGCGCGCAGGCGCTCGGTCCGGCCGAGCTCGAGCGCATCCGGCAGTCGCTGGCGCGCCGCACGGGCAAGCAGGTCATTCTCGAGTCAGCCGTCGACGCGGGCCTCATCGGCGGCGTCGTCGCGCGCGTCGGCGATCTCGTGCTCGACGGCAGTGTGCGCACCCAGCTCGGCGCGCTCCGCGAGAGGCTCCTCAACTAGACAAACCAATCAGACGACCGGCCTTCGACCGGCTGGCAACACCAGTCAGGAACAGAACAGGCAAATTCGCGCCGAAGAAATCAGCCAGATCATCCGTAAGGAGATCGACGGATTCGATCAGAAGGTCGCCGTCAGCGAGACGGGCACCGTGCTCGAGGCCGGCGACGGCATCGCGCGCGTGTACGGCCTCGAGGCGGCCATGGCCGGCGAGCTCCTCGACTTCGGGCACAACGTCGTGGGCCTCGTGCTCAACCTCGAGGAGGACAACGTCGGTGTCGCGCTCCTCGGCGACTTCGAGCACGTCCGCGAGGGGGACACCGTCAAGCGCACGGGCAAGATCGCCCAGGTGCCCGTTGGCGACGCGCTCACGGGCCGCGTCGTCAACGCCCTCGGCATCGCCATCGACGGCAAGGGGCCCATCGCGTCGACCGACTCGCGCAAGATCGAGGTCAAGGCGCCCGGGATCATCGCGCGCAAGTCCGTGCACGAGCCTATGCAGACCGGCATCAAGGCCATCGACTCGATGATCCCCATCGGCCGCGGGCAGCGCGAGCTCATCATCGGCGACCGGCAGACCGGCAAGACCGCCGTCGCCGTCGACGCCATCATCAACCAGAAGGGCGAGAACATGCGCTGCTTCTACGTGGCCATCGGCCAGAAGCAGTCGACCGTGGCGGCGGTCGTCGACAAGCTGCGCGAGCAGGGCGCGCTCGCGTACACGACGATCATCGCGGCCACGGCCTCCGAGCCGGCGCCGCTGCAGTACCTCGCGCCGTACACGGGCGTCACGATGGCCGAGTACTATCGGGACAGCGGGCGCCACGCCCTCATCGTTTACGACGATCTGTCGAAGCAAGCCGTCGCCTATCGCCAGCTTTCGCTGCTGCTGCGGCGGCCGCCGGGCCGCGAGGCGTTCCCGGGCGACGTCTTCTACCTTCACTCGCGCCTGCTCGAGCGCGCCGCCAAGCTGTCCGACAGGGACGGCGCGGGCTCGCTCACGGCGCTGCCCATCATCGAGACGCAGGCCGGCGACGTGTCGGCCTACATCCCCACGAACGTCATCTCGATAACCGACGGCCAGATCTTCCTCGAGAGCGATCTCTTCTACTCGGGCCAGCGTCCGGCCGTGAACGCCGGCATCTCGGTGTCGCGCGTGGGCGGCGCCGCGCAGATTGCCGCCATGAAGAAGGTGGCCGGCAAGTTGCGGCTCGAGCTCGCGCAGTACCGCGAGCTCGCGGCCTTCTCGCAGTTCGGGTCGGATCTCGACAAGGCGACCCAGCAGCAGCTCGCGCGCGGCGCGCGCATGACGGAGCTGCTCAAGCAAGGCCAGTACGCGCCGGTGCCCGTCGAGCGGCAGGTCCTTATCCTCTTCGCGGTCACGAACGGCTTCACGGACGCGCTGCCCATCGAGTCGCTCGGGCGTTACGAGCGCGAGCTCTACGCCTTCATCGACGCGCGCTCGCCCGCCGTGTGGGCCGAGCTCGAGGAGAAGGGCAACAACGGGAAGGTCTGGGACGCCCTCGCCGCGACGATGAAGACGGCCCTCGCGGCGTTCGGCAGGGAGTTCTCGCCCGACGCCCAGGCGGCCGCCTGAC